>JAVQWE010000138.1:0-6975 GCA_033579175.1 Phycisphaerales bacterium
CCAAGCGAGCCGGCATCCGCCACGTGATCGTGCCCCGGCGCAATGAAAAGGACATGCCCGACGTGCCCGAGGAAGTCCGCAGAAGCCTCAAGTTCCACTTCGTCGACAATGTCGATGAAGTCCTGAAAGTCGCGCTCAGCCGTCCCCGGCGGCGCGGCGGCAGCCGTCGCAAGGTCTCTGGGACTTCGGCCTGACCTCACTGCCGGTCGATCCGCCGACCCGCCCTCTGCCGGGCGTTTGCGTTCCTTGCCGGTAACCGGCAGAATCGCGGTCCACATGGAACCCGTCGGAACGCAGCCGTTCATCATTCAGCAGGTGGAGAAATTCACCGTGGTGGAATTTCGCCAGCCGTCCTTGATGGATCCGCTGGTTCTCGAGCACATCGGCGCCAGCCTCTATCACCTTGTGGACGCTCAGGACCGTCGAAGGATCATCCTCGACTTTGAGAAGGTGCAGTATCTGTCTTCGCAGGCGATCGGCATCATAGTCACCATGAACAAGAAGCTGGCGGCCCTGCCGCACAGCAAGCTCGTGCTCTGCGGCGTCGGTGAGAAGCTCATGCAGTTGCTGAAAATCACCCGGCTCGACAAGGTCCTCACCATCAGGCCCACCCAGAAAGAGGCGTTACGAATCCTTGGATAGCCGATCAAAGATGCTGCGCGTCGTGCTCATCGCCCTGCTGCTGGCTCCGCCGTGCTTTGGCTGGGGCGGCAAGGAACATGTCCAGTTCACCCGCATGGCTGCGGCGCGCCTGCTGGCGGACCCGGACACCCCCCCAGCCATGAAGCAGTGGCTGGGCCGGATCGTGCCCGTGATCCTTGACGACGCCGGCGAACGGCAGTTTCTCCTGACGGCCCGCGTCCGCACCGACCTGAACAACTCTGGCGGTGGAGTGCTCTACTGGGTGATGGAGCCGGATCACCGCGCCCAGAATGACCCTCGCACGCTCACCCGGCCGCCGTTCGACCGCCATGAACGGCTGATGCACTATATTGATCTGGAGTTCTTCCACCCCGGGGAAAGCCGCCGGAGATATCAGGACGACCTTTCCGGCAAGCCCCCGATCGAGAGCATCCCCCGCGACTGGCGCGACCCGCGCTACGTCCGGGCGGGCTATCTGCCGTTTGCGCTGGAACATGCGTTTCGGCAGCTCGTCCAAGCCATTCGTGCCGGTCGGCTGGCCCCTCAGGAAGGCGTCGGCAACTCCGATGACGATACCGCCATGCGTTGGGCCGGGTATCTGGCCCATTACGCGCAGGACAACACCCAGCCGCATCACTCGACCATCGATTACAAAAGCCAATCCTACTTTGCCGATCCCCTGCGAGCCCCGAACGTCCACGCCGAGTTCGAATGGCGGCTGGTCGATGATGAGCACCGGGAGTTTCCGGAGCTTCGTCAGCAATACTGGGAACATTTCACGGCGGCGTTGCGAGAGGGTCATGATCCGATCCAGACCGAGGATGTCTGGCGGGCCACACTGGAGGTTTGTTATATAAGCTACGATGCCTTGCCCCTCATCGGTCGCGCCGCCGCTGCTTCGGTCGTTCAAGGCTCGCCCAATCAGCCCCCTTCCCTCGACACCGAGCGATTCTTCTGCTTCCGCGGGCATTACCGAGGCCGGGAAATGTCGGTGTTGGAGTTAAAGGCGCGACAGACAGCCTGGGCCGTCCTGCGAACCCAGAGGCTCTGGCTCGCCGCGTGGCATGAGGCAACCCGGTAGCTCCACCCGCGTTGGGAAGTTTCCCCCCTTGACCGCCTGTGCCCCAAGGTGAATCCGCGCGCACGGTGAGCAACGCTGCCGCCCGAACATGACGGCCTGCCGACCGGCGGTTATGTTCGCGTCGTGACTTTCGCGAGCCTGTTTTCCGCGGCGTTCTGGTGTGTGGCCGGGATGTGCTTCGCTGCGCCACTGGTATGGCTGATGCTGATCATCGTTTCGAATCCCGCGGGAGTCGTGGAATTACGGCTCGACGCATACCGTTTGGAGCTGCTCGGACGAACGGTCTTCTATAACCTTGCCGTGGCGCTCGTGTCCTTCGCATTGGCGATCCCGGCGGCGGTGGCGCTGGGACGACCCCGAGGCTGGCTCACAGCGCCGCTGATGATTCTCCTGCCGGTCACATTATTGTTGCCTTCCATAACGTACGAATACGGCTGGAAGCAGGCCCTGCGACTCACCGGAATGCTCCCCTCACCCCAGTCCGTCGGTGACATCGGGCGCTGCGTCTGGACCTTGGCCGCGTGGTTGTGGCCGATTCCTGCGGCCGTGGCGGCGCTGGTCTTGCGTCGGGTTGATCCAACCGTCTTCGAACAGGCCTTGCTGGACGGAGTTCCCACCCGCACCACGCTGCGCCTGGCATTACAGCCACTGACCGCCGGGGCCATGGTCGTCTTCGTTCTGTCGGCCCAGGAATTCGCCGTATTCGAACCCAGCGGTATCAGCGTGGTGGCGACTGAAGTCCGCATGGTCTTCGAAACGGGGGCGTTTTCCTCCCCGACCAATCCGATCACCCAGACCTTCGGAGCCGGGGCCGCTCCCGGTGCCGATCATGATCAACCCGCCCGTTCCGCCGCCGCCATCGCCACCGGCCTTCCGCTCACTTTGTGCACGCTGGCGGTCGTGGTTGTCGGGTTTCAGCTGGCGCGCCGCTGGACCGTGGAAACCGAATTGCAGATCGGGCCGCGTCCCTCGGCAATCCGCGCTTCTGTCGCGACGCATGTGATCGCCTATGCCATTCTGGCAGTCTCGATGGCCTTGCCCGTGGCCGCGTTGCTGGTCTCGCTGGAACGCAGCTTTGACCCTGTGCGCGTGCTTCGCGAGTTCTGGCCTCAGATCTCCGGCTCGATTCTACTGGCAGCGGCTTCCGCCGCCGTGGCTGCCTTGCTGGTTCCCGAGGCCCTGCGCCGGCGCCGCTTGTGGGTAATCGCGCCTGCGGCGTTGTGCTTCCTGCTGGGGGGGCAATTGACGGCAATCGGCCTGATCCGCATCTTCAACCGCTCAACTCTCGCCTGGGTTTATGATTCTCCGGTGGTGGCAATCGTGGCCTACGTCTGCCGCTTCGGCTGGATTGCGCTGGCGGCGAGCCTGGCGACCTGGCAACGACCTTGGCAGAACCTGCGTGACATGTCCGCGGTGGATGGGGCCACCGTGCCGCAAGCGGTGTGGCGCGTGGTGATGCCCCTGGCCTGGCCCCTGATTTCTGCCGCGGCGCTGTTGGTGGCCGTCCTGAGCCTGACCGAGGTTGCCGCCACAATGCTGGTGGCGCCGCAACGGCCGCAGCCCATCGTGCCGATGCTGATGAGCTGGGTTCACCTGCAGCGCTATGACGCCATGATCGAGGGAACGCTGCTGCTCAGTGGAGTTGTGATGATCATGGCGCTGGCCGTCGTGGCGATGGCATGGCTGGCGTCCCGGCGGCTGCGGCGTGCGCGGCTGGTGGCATGAACCCTTCGATGTACAGGATCGCCTGTCGATCGAACCACCGGCCCCGGAGCGCCGGGCGGGACTGCAGGCCCCCCCCTCCTGAGGTCCCTTCGTGTCATCGTGGCAGGATCCCTCGAATCGTCTTCGGCTTGTTGATGCTGACGGCGGCGATGTCGGGGGGCTGCCGCGATCCGGATCAGCCCGTCGCGATCTGGCTTTCCACGGGCGTGGGTCCGGCACAGGTGGTCTATCCCCGGGCCATCGCACGGGATGCCTCCCGCGACGAATTCATCGTGATTGACCGCATGGCCCGGGTGCAGCGGATCGACCGCGCCGGCAGATTCATCGCCGGCTGGCGAATGCCCGATTCTGCCCTCGGCAAGCCGGTGGGGGTCTCCATCGGCCCGGATGGCAACATTTATGTTCCCGACACGCATTATCATCGCGTGATCGTCTACGCTCCCGACGGCACCGAACTGCGCCGATGGGGGCGCTTCGGACGGGGTCCGGGCGAGTTCATCTTCCCAACCGATGTGGCTTTTGACTCCCGCGGGCGCGTGTTTGTCAGCGAATACGGCGATCACGACCGGATTCAGGTCTTCGACCGCGTCGGGAATTTTCAGTTCGAATTCGGTTCCTTCGGCCAGGGTCCGGGGCAGTTTTCGCGTCCGCAGTCGATCGTGATCGTCGGCGAAGAAGTGTTCGTGGCCGACGCATGCAACCATCGCATCTGCGTTTTCACGACCGAGGGAAAGTTCGTGCGCAATCTGGGTCGCGCCGGATCGGGACCGGGAGAGTTTCGCTTCCCCTACGGACTGGACAGCGACGGACGATACCTCATCGTGACCGAATTCGGGAACAACCGCGTGCAGAAAGTTGATCCCCTGACCGGCGAATGCCTCAAAACCTGGGGCCGGCCGGGACGGGCTCCCGGGGAACTGGCTTACCCTTGGGCGTCGGCGGTGGTTGGACCTGCCGAAATCGTGGTTGTGGATGCCGGAAACAACCGACTTCAAGTGGTGCGATGGTGAGTCGCCGGGCAAAGCCGATCCTTCACCGGGGGTGCCTCATCCGGCAATTCCGCCGTCGGCGCCGTCGCGATAGCATCAGTTCGACGTCAGCATGCGGGTCTCGCTGGAATATCTTTCCTGGATTCAGGCGCTGGGGCTGCTGGCAGTGTTGTCGGCGCCGGTGGTGTTTCTGGGGGTGCGTTCCCTGGCGGGTCTGGGGCCGGTTCGACGTTGGTTGGCCCTGGCGGCGCGGCTGGCGGTGCTGACGGTGCTGGTGCTGATCGTCGCCGGGGCACGTTGGGTGCGCGTAAACCGGGATGTTGAGGTGATCGTCCTTCGCGACGTCAGCGATTCCACGCTGCACGTTCGCGGATTTCCCGGGCAGACCCTGCAGCGGTCCATCGAAGATTACCTGCGGGAGGTGTCCGATCCGCGTTTCAAGAAGCCCAACGACCGGATCGGTGTCATCAGCTTCCACAGTCAGGCCCAGATTGATGCGGTTCCCAACACGACGCTGGCGCTGGACGCTCGTCCGATTCGTGACCCCGGACAGGGGACGGACGTGGCGGCGGCGATCCAACTGGCTCTGGCCACCCTCGGTCGCGACGCGATGCATCGCCTGTTGCTGATCTGGGACGGCAACAGCACCAGCGGCGACCTCGAACAGGCCCTTGCCGCCGCCGCCGCCGCGGGGGTGCCGATCGATGTCATGCCGCTGCATTACAACATCCAGAACGAGGTTCTGCTGGAACGGTTTTCGGCGCCGACCTGGAAGCGGGAAAACGAGGCGTTTTCAATCGACGTGTATCTTCGTTCCACCAATGCCACGCCGGTGAAGGGGCGGCTGACGGTGCTGCACCAGGGCATTCCCATGGACCTGGAACCCCAGACCGAAGGGGTGCAGGCCTGGCGTGAAGTGACGCTCCCACCGGGCCTTTCGCGGCACACGATCCACGTCCCCCCGTTGCGCGCCCCTGGCGTGCACCAGTTTCAGGCGATCTTCGAAGGGCAGAACGTCGCCGCGACCGTGAACAGCCCGAGTGGACCGGCAAAGATGCTTCCCGCAGCGCCACCGGCCGGCGATACCCTGATCCAGAACAACGTCGGCTCGGCGTTCACGTTCGTGCGGGGGAAGGGGCGCGTGTTGCTGACCGACAATGTGCCCGATGGCCGCGGCCGGCAATTGCAGGAGGCGCTGATTGCCGAGGGCATCAACATCGACACCGAGCGGACCACCATCGAGCAATTTCCAGGCTCTCTGGTCGAGCTGCAGAATTACGATGCGGTGATCCTTGTGAATGTTCCGCGGGGAGCCGGCGGCTTGCGGGAAGACCAGCAGAAAATGCTTGCCAGCTACGTTCATGACATGGGAGGCGGGCTGGTCATGATCGGGGGTGAAGAAGCCTTCGGGGCAGGGGGCTGGCAGGGAAGTCGCCTGGAAGAGGTCCTGCCGGTCAGCATGGATGTGCCGGCACAGCGGCAGATTCCCAAGGGTGCTCTGGTCCTGGCGATTCATTCCTGCGAAATGCCTGATGGCAATTACTGGGCCGAACAATGTGCCCTTCGGGCGGCCGAGGCACTCAGCAGCCGCGATGAGATCGGCGTGATCAGTTATGCCTGGAGAGGTCCCGGCGGTGGGGGCAGTCAATGGGATTTCCCGCTTCAACCCAAGGGGGATGGATCGGCCGTCACGGCGGCGATCAAACGGATGCAACTGGGGGACATGCCCAGCTTCGATGACATGCTTGACGTGGCACTCAACGGCCGCGACGGTCATCCCGGCCTGCTGAAGAGTGATGCCCGCCAGAAACACATCATTGTCATCTCCGACGGCGATCCGCAGCGCCCGGCCGACAGCCTCATCGACCTGTGCATCAGAAACAAGATCACGATCTCGACGATCACCGTGTTCACCCACACGCCTGGCATGCGCAGTCCTCAGATGGATTTCATGGCCGAGCGCACCCGCGGACGGGCGTATGGGCCGATCGAAAGCAACCCCAATCAGCTTCCGCAGATTTTCATCAAGGAAGCTACGATCGTGCGCCGCAGCCTGATTCAGGAAGATCGCGAAGGGATTCCGCTGAAACTGGCCGACCCCTCCAGCGAACTGATTCGTGGAATTGATCAGTTCGCCCCCGTCTTTGGAATGGTGCTGACCACACGCAAACCCAGTCCCCTGGTTGAAGTGCCGCTGGTGGCGGGAGCCCACAACGATCCGCTGTTGGCGTATTGGCAAAGTGGTCTGGGTCGCGCCGCCGTGTTCACGAGCGATGCCCACAACCGCTGGCTGGCGGGGTGGACAGGCAGCCCTATGTACAACCGCTTCTGGAGTCAGGTGGTTCGGGGGGTGGCGCGTCCGGCGATGAGCAGCGACTTCGACGTCCAGACCATCGCGATCGAAGGCAACAAAGGCAAGCTGATCGTCGAAGCCAGCAGTAAGGACAGCACTTTTCTGAACTTCCTGACCATCAACGCCACGGTGGCCGGTCCGGACCCGGACTCACCGCCGAAACAGGTTCGCCTGATTCAGACCGG
>JAVQWE010000139.1:0-6929 GCA_033579175.1 Phycisphaerales bacterium
GGGGGCGGCCAGAGGACTTCAAGGGTGGCCCCGTTCCCAAGGTGAATCCGGTTCCCCGGGACCAGCTCCAGCACGGTTCGTCCCTCCTGCGCAAGAAACCGGAGCAATCCCTCTGCCGCAGGGTTGGAAACAGAGTGGCGCACGAAATGTGATCCCGTGAACACTTCGCGCACGCCGTAAGCCTGGACAATCTCGGCGGCGGCGGAAATGTGGTCGAAATCACTGTGGCTGAGAATGACCCGGTCTACACTCCAGCGACCCAGGTGGCGCACGAACGGTGCGATGCACCGCCGGAGTGGATCGCGCAGCGTCGCCGACCCGCAATCGATCAGCACCAATGGTCCGCGCGGGGGGGCAATCACCGCGCATTGACCGGCCCCGATTGCCAACAGCGTCAGGCTCAACTCCTCGGCTCGCGGTTGCACCGGGTCGATTGACCGACCGCCCAGCAGGATCGGGGTCAGCACGGCCCCCACTCCGGCGGCCGAACAGCAGGCACGAATCCCGCGCCGCGCCAGCCGCGAGGCCGTCGGCAGCAGCGGAAACGTCAGGGCCAGGTAGAACAGCACCACAGCCCACGCAGGGGGCGCCGGCAACGGGACGTCCGCACCCGGCAGCCGTGCCAGCAGATCGACCGTGTCGCGCATCGCCTCCATCGGCAGCGTCGCCAGCTTCGCCCACACTCCCGCCGCCGACGGCCAGGCAAGCGTGAACAGCACCTTCAGAAAACCTCCGACCAGCGCCACGAACACGAACGGCGCCAACAGGATGCTTCCCGGAATCGCCCAGGGGTTGAGTTGCTCGAAATGGAAGGCGATCAGCGGTGAGCTGACCACCCACGCAACGATCGACGCCGCCAGCGTCCCGGCCCCCAACCGCCGCAGGTGACCCATCATCAGCTGCCGCCGCGAAAGGTGGTGAAAGCTTCGCAAGACGGCGGTATCGATGTCTTGCGGGAACAGCCGCGTAGAGAGTCTGTCCGTGAACAGAATCAGGCCAAGTACTGTGCCGGCGCTGAGTTGAAAGCCGGCATTGAACAGATCCAGCGGGTGATACACCAGCATCGCGATCACGCTGAGAGCCAGAAGCTGCACCGCATCGACGCTTCGCCACCACAGCAGACCGACGGCAAAGGCCGTGCACAGAAGCACGCTTCGCACCACCGGTGGCGAGGGAAGCGCTGCCAGGCCGTAGACCACCACAAAGCCAATTGCCACCCACGCGCTGACCCGGGGCGGCGCCTGCAGCAACCGGCAGAGCAGATGGACGACGGCACCGAGCACCGCCACATGCAAGCCGCTGATCGCCAGGTGATGGCTGGTTCCCGTCCGCCGGAACTGCTCCTGCACGTCGCGCAGCTCGGGGTCGTGGTCGCCCAGCAGAAGGGCACGCAGCAGGGCATGATCCAGCGAGGCGCTCTGATCGAAGCCCGCCGCCAGCAGCCGACGCGCCTGCTGGCGCAGGCTCGTGATCGGCCCGCTTGCGCCGCGGGCGACGATCCGAACGTTCTCGGTCTGGTCCACGCCGATCGAACAGAGCACGCGTTGTTCGCGGTAATAGTCGGCCCAGTTGAACTGCCCCGGGTTCATGGCCACGCTGGGGCGCTGGAGCATGCCCGTCACCCGCACCGTCTGATCGACATCGAGTCGCGGGTGTGGCTGGTCAATCTGCACGAGAATGGCACCGGTGGCGTCGATCCAGCCGTCCCAGGTTTTGACTCTGGTGACTCGGGCGACACATACCTGCCTCGGAGGCAGCGCGCGTCCGATGGCAAACTGATCGGAAAGCACCCGTGGGGGGTGCTCCAGGTACAGCTCGAGCTGGGCCAGACGAGGCTCATCGCGGGCAAAATGCGCGATGTGATGGGAGGGAAATCGATACTTTTCCACCTGTGCCAACGCGATGCCGGCCACGAACACCCCCGCGGACAGGAACGCCGAAGCCAGCCCCGCCGACTGGCGCCACGCCCAGGCCGCCATGGCGCAGGCAGTGATCGTCGTCAGCCAGAACGGCAGGTGCGCGGGCAGGTAAGTGTGCACCGCAATACCGGCGATCAGCAGCCCCGCCACCGGTACTGCCGGGCGGCGGACCACCTGTCCGGCCAGCCAGAGGAGCATCGGCGGCGGGGGGGCGTGCATGGGTTGGCAAGTGTATCGCCAAGGTGCCGGCGTACGGCTTTCCCACCTGACCCGGCGACATCAAAGCTGCGGGCGGCGAAGGTGCCAATCGGTCGCCTGCTGGTACATCCGGGCGATTCGCAGGAGCCTGCCTTCAGCGAAATGCGGGCCGATCAGTTGCAGCCCGATGGGCAAGGGCTTTCCGTCGGACTCCGCGCCATCGGTGAAGCCACAGGGAACGCTGATTCCCGGCAGGCCGGCAATGTTGCAGGTGACGGTGAAGACATCGCAAAGATACATGGCCAGGGGGTCGTCGCTCTTTTCACCAACCCGGAAGGCGGGCGTGGGGGAGGTGGGGCACAGAACCACATCACATTGCTCAAACGCCCGATCAAAATCATCCTTGATGAGCCGGCGGATTTTCAGAGCCCGCAGGTAGTAGGCGTCGTAGTAACCGGAGGAAAGTGCGTAGGTTCCGATCATGATCCGACGCTTCACTTCGTCGCCGAAGCCCTCGGCCCGGCTGCGGCTGAACAGTTCGACGATGTCGTTCACCGGTTGGCGGGTGCGATGCCCGAAATGCACCCCGTCGTAGCGGGCGAGGTTGGAAGACGCTTCGCAGGGGGCGATGATGTAGTAAGCGGCGATCCCATAGGGGGTGTGCGGCAGGGACAGTTCGACGATGCTGGCCCCGAGTCGGCGGAAGGTTTCGATTGCCTGATCGACCGCCGATCGGACCTGTAAATCAATGCCTTCACTGAGGTTATATTCACGGGGCAGGCCGATCTTCAGCCCCTCCACGGGCACGCAAAGCTCGGTGAGGTAGTCCGGTGGGGGGTCGGGATGGCAGGTGGAGTCTTTCGGGTCGGGTCCGGCGATCACCTGCAGTTGGAGGGCTACGTCCTCCACGGTTCGTCCGAAGCAACCGATCTGATCAAGGCTGCTGGCGTAAGCCACGAGCCCATAACGACTTACGCGCCCGTAGGTGGGCTTCAACCCAACGATCCCACACAGCGCCGCCGGCTGACGGATCGAGCCCCCGGTGTCGCTGCCCAACGCGCCGGGGCACATCCCTGCCGCCACCGCCGCCGCCGACCCTCCACTGCTGCCCCCAGGCACTCGGGACAGGTCCCAGGGGTTGCGCGTGATCTGAAAGGCGCTGTTCTCCGTGGAAGACCCCATGGCAAACTCATCGCAATTGGTTTTGCCGAGCAGGATCGCGCCGGCCGACTCCAGCTTCCGAACCACCGTGGCATCGTAGGGCGATTGGAAATCGGCCAGCATCCGCGAAGAACAGGTGGTCTTGCCATATCGGGTGCAGATGTTGTCCTTGATGGCAATGGGCACGCCGGCCAGGGGCCCGGAGATTTTTCCTTCATCCACGGCTGTGGCCGCCTGCATGGCCCGCTCGGCAAAAACGCTGTTGAATGCGTGAATCTGCGGCTCCAGGCGGGAAATGCGATCGAGCGTCGCGCGGACCAGTTCAGTGGATGAAATGGTGCCTTGGCGGATGGCGTCTCTTGCAGAGGTGAGGGTGTCGAAGGGAATCATGGGAGTGCCGATCGCCGAGGGTCGATTGCTGCGGGTGCCGATCGTGTTACCGACCACGCCAGACCACGGCCAAGGGCAGGTGGGGGTATCACCCGGCCGAGTCGTCGTCACCAATCACTTTGGGCACCTTGAAAAACCGTCCATCGGTCTCAGGGGCATTGTGCAGCACCTGTTCGATGGGCAACCCTGGTTCGGGGATGTCATCGCGGAGCACATTGTGCAGAGGGAGGGGGTGAGCCATCGGCTCAACCCCGCTGACATCCACCTGCCCGATCCGCTCGACATAGGTCAGGATGGATCGGAGCTGGTCGGCGAAGCGGTGAAGCTGCTCGTCGGGGATGGCCAGTCGAGCCAGGCGTGCGACGTGCCGCAGCTCGTCTTCGGTGATGGTTTTGCCCGTGGGGATGGACATGACGACTTGGGTTGTAGCATGGAGTCTGTGGCATCGGCAACACCCCGCCGCCGGCGACGTTGCGGCAAATCGTTGACTGGTCGAGGGTTAGGCGCAAAAAGCGGCAGATGCCAGGCTCCACCGGAGACCGACAGGCGGCCTTGTCGCCGCCGTCGAACGGCTTTGACACCCCCTGCCAGTGGATGTAGGTTTAGGTTCCAAGCCTGTCAGCGAGGGAGTGCCGGCGGGCTTGCGCCGGGGTTCAGGCGCGCGGCCTTGGCTGGCTGGCGTCCGGCGATGTTCGGCTGCGCTTCTGACCGAAGCGAACCCGCCGATGCGCGTTATGCCACACGATGTGTTCAGGAGGCCCCGCAAGAGGGGGTCTGGAGCGGAGCTGATCCCCGATTGAATCCGGCGGCCGAGAAGCAACTCTCTGCCCGCCGAACGTTTGGAGGTTTGCACCATGGTTTTGCACCGCAGTGATGCCCGGCTTGGTTCGGCCACCCGTCCCGTGATCGAGCGGCTGGACCCGCGACTGCTGCTGACTTCGATTTCCAACTCCGGCTCAGGAGTCTCCACGTTCGAATTCAGCGTTGCCGGGGGGTTTATCCGGGTGGCACTCGGTGGGGATATTGACGTGGAGCTGATCGGCTTGGAGGTGCATCCCGGGGACAGCACGGCCGACCCACCCATTCCCGTCGGCCAACGGACCCTGGTGGACATGCGCCCGTACTCCACAACTCTGCCCGCGCCGGACGTGGCGGCGGACATCTATCACATTTACATCCGCTCAGCGACAGAGGATTCGTTTATCTCGATTGCGAACATTTCCGGCCCGGGGGCCGGCCCGCGTCCGGCGATGACGCCGTTTGGCGGGGCACGCACCCTGCGCGTTCGCGATATTGATCCGGACGACACCGAGGCCTTCACCGCACCGGCATTGGGCAACGTCGGGGGGGTTGTGATCGGCGCAACCGATATCGCCAACGGCGAGAGCGGTCCGGATGCCGGCACCCCCATCATCCAAGTGCCGGCCAACCCGGCGACCGTGCCTCTGCCGGCCGATGCGTTCGACGTGGTGGACGGTACAACCGTTCTCAAGGCCGGCATACGCAGCGCCCCCGGTGTGAACATAGGCAAGATTCTCATCGGGGGCATCGTCATGGGGCAGGTGAAGCTCGGTGGATCGGTGGGGCTGTTTTACGCCGGCGCCATCCTCACCGGCGATGCTCGGGGCATCGGTCGGGCAACCGATCTGCGCGATCCCGATGGCGACCCGGCCACGCAGGACAGCATCGATGATAACTTCTTTGTTGATGGTGACTTACGCGCACTCGTGACGGCCGGCGCAATCGGCACTGACACCTTGAGTGCCGACGACCCGCTCTCCAACCGTCAATACAACACCGGGGCGGACATTCGCGTGACCGGTCGGATTGGCACCATCCTCACCGGGGGCAGTTTTTACGGTGGGGTGCGTGCCGACGCCAGTCGCCCGTCCACGGAGTTCACCTCCAACCTGCGAGAACTGGAGTTCCGCCGGCCTGACTTCACCGGCTCGGTCACGTTGTTCGAGCAGGGTGAGATCGGGGCGGCCAACGCGCTGCCGGTCGTTCGCAACGACACCTTCGCCACCCCGCAGATGCTGCACACCTACAACGATGCCTCTCTGGGCGTAGGTGACGTGTTGCAGATCGACGGGCAACTGTTCTCCACGGCCGCGGTCGGCGACGATCTCGACTTTTATGGCCTGCCCCTGATTGCCGGTCAGACGGTCACCATCGACCTGCAAACGGAGATTTCGGGGGGCAATTCGACCTTGAACGTGGGCGTGTTCGACCCGGATGGGCGGCTGATCGCCACGGATTATCAGCGCAGCACCGGAAACATCTCCGGTTTGCAAAGCCGCGATCCGAACCAGCCCTTCCAGTTCACGGCCGTCCGCCCGGGGGTGTATCGAATTGTCGTCGGCAATAATGGCGATTTTGAGTTTGACGGGGATCTGAGCCAGCGGCCGGGTGTCGGATTCAGCCGGAGCATTGCAACCTACACGTTGACCATTCGCGGGGCTGCCGACATCAACTTCGGGGCGTTGGATGTCCGGGGGAGCCTGGTGACGGATGTGGTGGCCAACGACACCATCACCGTCATGGATGGCGACCTCGGTGCGATCCTGGCGGGGGAAACCATCGCCTTTGCGGGTGTGGCGGACGCGCAGATCCGCCGGTACTGGGTCAATCAGGGCAATCTGCGGGCGATGGTTGCTGAGAGCATCGGTTTTGTAACAACTTCGCCGATAAGCTTCCAGGGAGCACCGCACCTGCATGTGCGCAGAGGCACGGTGGGGCTGTTGCAGTCGTCGGGAACCGGGAACACGGACGTGGTGTTCGTGAACTCTCTCGATGCCAACGCGGAAACTGGCACGGTGGCCCGCAACACCGCCGTGGGAGTGGACTATCAGGTCATTCAATCCGGCACGACCGTGCTGGGCAATTACATTGCTAAACGGGCGATCGGCGTGATCCGCGCTCCCTCGCTGAGCTATGTGGTTGGGGGCGCTATCGCACCGCTGTCGTATTTCGTCGCCAACGCAGACAGCCGTGGCAGCGACGGGCGAATCGGCCTGATCGACACCACCGGCAACTTTGGCAATGCAGTGAGCGGTGGTCCGGCGATTGACGTGGGCGCCGACGGCAACGTGCAGTACATCAACGTGGGTGGGCTGGTGTTCAAGGACCCCTTCTTTGGCACGCCCACCCCAAGTGGCGAACGTACGGTGCTGCCAGCTAACACCGCCGTGACCCTGACAGATGACTCAGGAACGGACGTGACCATCACCCCGGTGCAGTTTTCGGGCTCTCGGGGGTTTG
>JAVQWE010000140.1:0-6899 GCA_033579175.1 Phycisphaerales bacterium
CTGCGTCTGCGGAACCTTCTGCAGTTCGGACCGGACTTCACACGGTGGGACAAGCTGGTTTCCGCCGGCATCTTCTGGTGGTCGATGCTGTTACTGGCGATCAACCTCGTGATCAGTGCCTGGAACGTGTTCATCCGCGATTGGCCCGTCTCCTGGTGGAGCCATTACTGGATGATCACCGCGATTGCTTTCCCTCTGTTGATTGCCGTGGTCACGCTGATCTGGTTTGGTATCGGTGGCTTCATGGATATGGCGCAATTCTTCCGGGCTCTGCAGACCCTCCGACGTGACGCAAGGGACGACGGCCGAGTCGAACGTGCCGAAACGCAGGCGCAAGAATCCCGCTCGCAGCCGGCCGCAAAGGTGCACCTGGCCCCACGTTCTGCGCGACCATAACCCCCCACGCCGGGTTCCCGTGGCAGCAGCGGCATGATTCCACCGCGTGGTTGCGCGGCTTGACCGGCGGGAGGCGGCTCACCCCGGCGATGCCCCCCGATGCAACGGCCTCGTCCAATCGAAGCTCTATGGCAGGTCGGCGGCGGCAGCCAGCTCGTTCAGATAGTGTTCCAGATTCGTGTAACCGGCAGGTGTGACGGCTCGTCCGTCGGCCGGATCGTTCGGATCAAGCCCGCGGGCGGTCTCCCAGTCATCTGGCATCCCATCGTGGTCCGCATCGGGCGGAGCCGGGGCCGATTGCAACTCCGGCCAGCCTCCCACCTCCGCCTGGGAGTCTATGATCCGGCCGATACGATCTGTGACCTCTGCCACAATTCGCCGGTCCACCGCGTCGCGACGGGGGAGCGTGGCCCCGGCCGACCTCAACACCCGCTGAAATGCCCGCTCGGCCGGGTCCGTCTGCACAAGCGGGGTCTCAAACGGCTGATCAACGAGGCATTGCTCTGCCGATCCCTGCCGGTACGCCAGGTGTTCCTTTCCGGCCGGCAGCGTTGCGTTTCCATCGTCGATGAGATTGCCCGCAAAGTACGCCCGCGTGTCGGCGCCCCAGAATTCATAGAGCGTGCCTGGCCTCTGAGTGTTCGGCCCGGCGCGAAGGTAATTGCCCACGAAGTTCAGGTCGCACTCTTCTCCGCCGTAGGCGCTTCCCCCGCCCGTGTTGTAGATGACGTTGTTCCGGCAATCGATCAAGCCCCGCCGCCCCTTCATGTATCCGATGCGCGGCGCCCGGCTCTCGCAATGCGCGATCAGGTTATGATGGTAAGTCCCGCCTCCGCGGTGATCGGCATGTCCCCCCAGCCCGTGCCGTAGCCGTGCGGACCCTTGGCATGGATCGAACGATTCAGCGGCTCGGAGATGATGCACCACTGAACCGTGACATGGCCGCTGCCGTGAGTCACGTCATTGACTGAATCGGTAGACCAGCTCATCGAGCAGTGATCGATGATCACATGACGGCTGTTGCGGATCGACAGTGCATCGTGCTCGCAGCGCTGCTCATCGCCCGGCCGCAGACGCAGGAACCGCACGATCACATGCTCCGCATCGGAAATCATCAACTCATGACCGCGCAGGCAGATTCCATCCCCCGGAGCGGTCTGTCCGGCGATGGTGACGCGGCTGGATCGAAGCTCCAGACGGGATTTCAGATTGATCGTCCCGGAGACCCGGAAGACGATCGTGCGATCTCCGCCCCGAAGAGCCTCCCGCAGCGATCCCGGGCCGTCATCGTCCAGCGTGGTTACCTCATACACCACGCCGCCACGACCACCGGTTGCCTGAGCCCCGAATCCTTCGGCCCCGGGGAACGCCGGGGGCGTGGTTCCACCGGGCATGGCGTGAATTGCCAGAAACACCGCCGAAGCCGCAAGATTCAGCATCGGTCCTCCCGGCAGCAGCCGTCGACGGCAACGCCAAAGTTTTCCGGCCTGGCAGACGGCTTTCTCAGGAAATCCTGCTGGCCGAAGCGCAGGGTACGCCCTTCGTCGGCGGCCTGACGGGCCAGCAGGCAGGCTTCGGTAACATCCAGGGTCGCCTGCGTGTCAATCAGCGGTGTGCCCTCGTTGCGTGTGTACCGAAGGAAATCGGCAAACGGTCGCGGGGGGGTTTCCAGCGGGAAGGCTTGGGAGCCGTCGGTCGAGCCATTGATCAACCTCAACTCGTGACTCCGCGCCTCCAGAACGCCCTCCGTCCCGACGACCCGAAGCCAGTCGTCGCCGTGCGAGGGTGCCGATTCGGGGCGGAAAATGTCGATGCTCACCGTGGCGATCCTTTCTCCTTCCAGCATGAATTGACACGCCGCCGCACGCTCCATACTGCCATTGCCACCGTTGCACGCCGTTGAATGAAGCGCAGACACGCTTTCGAACCGGACCGGGCACAGCCAGGCAATCCAGTCAATGGCGTGGCTACCCACCCAGGGGATCGTCCCGCCGTACGTGGCGCGATCGCGGTAGTACGCCGGCCGATTGCCCAGCCGGTAGGATTTCCGGGTGTTGATCAGGCGGACATCCCCCACGGCCCCACTGCGAATCAGCTTCCAGGCGGTGAAGAACCCCGGGGCGTAGCGATACTGCATCATCGCCACCAGTCGTGTTCCCGGGCGGGCCGCACAGGCTTCGCGCAGCGCTTGAAGCTCCGGGAAAGTCAGCGCCGCCGGCTTTTCAATGTAGACGTGGATTCCGCGTTCGATTGCCGCCACTGCCATTTTGGCATGCTGTTCGAAGGGTCCGCAGATCACAACCACATCGGGTCGGCAGTCCGTCAGCAAGCCCGAATATTCCGGGAACTGCGCCGGTGCCCGTCCGTTTCGGGAACACCAATCCAGCAGCGGAGCCGCGGTGTCTCCTCCCGCGCAAACGCCAACCAGTTCCACCTCTGGAAGGTCTGGCAATTCGCGAAGGACAATGCCGTAATGCCCGCGAGAACCCACCATTGCCAGCCTGCACGCCGCCATCGGCTGGATTGTAATCGCTGCCCCTGCCGGCGGGAACGTTACAACGGGCGATCCACCACGAATTCGGCCATGGTGGCCAGCGCCCGCCGTGCTTCTGAATCGGGCAGGGGGGACAACGCCGCATGAGCTTCCCGGATCAGCCTTCGGGCGAAATTACGCGCGTAGTCAATGGAGTCACTGGGAGTGATCAGGTTGCGGATTCTCTCGAATTTGTCGGCGTCACGGCCTTCCAGCAGGCTGCGGAGCAGCGCCCGGTGTTCCTGAGGGGCGTTGCGCAGAAAATGAATCATGGGAAGAGTGAGCTTCCCTTTCTCGACATCGATTCCCAGAGTTTTGCCGACATCGCGGCTGTCGCCCACGATGTCGAGAATGTCATCCTGAATCTGAAACGCCATTCCCACGCTGCGGCCGTACTTTTCGAGATTGCGCGCCACCGGTTCCGGCGCGCCGGCGAAAATCGAACCGAGATAGCAGCAGGTTGCGCAAAGTTCCGCGGTTTTCCGTTGAATAATCTGCAGATACGTTTCTTCCGACAGATCGAGCTGATCGCGGTTGTGCAACTGAAGCAGCTCTCCCTCACACACCTGGTTCGTTGCCCGAGCGATAGCGCGCGACGCGAGTTGTGACTGCAGACTCGAGCACAGATGATAGCTGTGGCTGATCAGGTAATCCCCCAGCAGCACGGCCGCCTCGTTGCCTCGGAGGTGATTCAACGTGGCTCCCCGACGGCGAAGCTCGGCTTCATCCAGCACGTCGTCATGGACGAGCGTCGCCATGTGCACCATTTCCACGACGGTTGCGATCACCACGTGCTCGCGCCGCAGACCGCCCGAAGCCTGTCCACTCAGAAGCACCAGCGTCGGGCGGAGCATTTTGCCCCGGAAACGGCTGACATGCCGAACCAGCGCGTTGACGCAGGGGAGGTCGCTTTCCAGCTCCACATGAAACAGGCGCTCTACCTCGGCCATCTGCGGGGCGATCGGCCGGCAGAGTTTTTCCAGCGTCGGAATCATTCAGCGAACACTTATACGCCGAATCGGCCGTGGCGCGATCCGTGAACCGAGCTTTCGGAAAGTTTGAAAGCTCTTGAAGCCAGCCTCAGCCAATGTCGCCGGCGCCGGAGGTCGCTTACGCAGCCGTCGGCGGGCGCAGGCTGGCGGGGCCCGAGGTGGGTAGACACTACCGCCGTGCCATGCCGGGGGACTACAATCCTGAAATGGACGTGATTTACCTGGACAACAACGCCACGACCCGCCCGGACCCGGCGGTGATCGAGGCGATGCTGCCCTTTTTCGGCGAACAGTACGGCAACCCGTCGAGCGTTCACCGACTCGGGCAGCGGGCCAGGGCCGCCATCGATCAGGCTCGCCAGCAGGTGGCCCGATTGCTCGGATGCAACGACAGCGAGCTGCTGTTCACCAGCGGTGGCACGGAATCCATCAACACGGCTGTCCGTGGGCTGGCCACCAGCCGCCTGCCCCGCCGGCGGATCATCACCAGCTCGGTGGAACACTCCGCAACCCGCGAGCTGTGCCAGCAAATGCTCCGCGAGGGCTGGGAGATGATCGAAATCGGCGTGGATCGGGCCGGATTGCTTGATCTGGATCGCCTGGAACGGGAGCTGGACGATCACACCGCGCTGGCCACTTTCCTGTGGGCCAACAATGAGACGGGCGTTGTGTTCCCGATGGCAAAGATCGTGCACCTCTGCCGCTCCGCCGGAGTGCCCCTCCATGTCGATGCGACGCAGGCCGTGGGGAAGATCCCCGTGCACCTGCGGGAACTCGGCTGTGACGCCGCCAGTTTCGCCGCCCACAAGTTCCACGGACCCAAGGGCGTCGGAGGGCTTTTCGTGCGACGGGGCTTGCGCATGCCGCCTTTGCTGATCGGCGGGCCGCAGGAACGCGGTCGGCGGGGAGGAACCGAGAATGTCGCCGGCATTGTCGGCATGGGCACGGCGGCCGAGCTGGCCGTAAAGAGCCTCGGGGAAATGAGCCGTGTGGCCGATCTGCGCGATCGACTCGAACACGGCGTTTTGCGCTCGATCCCCGAAACTTCCGTCAATGGCACAACCGCTTCCCGACTCCCGAATACCTCAAACATCAGTTTCGCAGCCTTGGAGGCCGAGGCGATCCTGCTCTTGCTCAGCGAGCAGGGCATCTGCGCGTCGGCCGGCGCCGCCTGCAGCAGCGGCAGCCTGGAACCGAGCCATGTGCTGCGGGCCATGGGGATTGAAGACCGTATCGCCCACGGGGCAATTCGCTTCAGCCTGTCCCGGTTTACAACCGTCGATGAGATCGATCGCACACTGGCCGTTCTTCCTTCGTTGATCGAGCGCCTGCGGGTGGTCTTGCCCGTGGGGTAACGCTTGCTGACATCGCAGCAAGGCGGCGGTTCCGCAAGGCGTGGCCAGCGGCTATGATCCGATTCATGCTCCCCGATCTCTCGCGATTTGAAATCGAAAAACAACCGCATGAATCGGAGGTTGTCGATGTCATGGGTGGGGCGGCGCGCTGGAACATCCGCGTGCACGACCATGGTCTGGTGGGCCTGGTCGATGTGATGCCCCGACTCGCCCCGGCAGGCAAAACCGCCGATTTTGCCATCGTTCAGGCCGCGCGGGTGAGTTATGGTCAGGGCACCAAGCAGGTGAACGAGGATCGCGGCCTGATCCGATACCTCGCCCGCCACCGGCACACCACGCCGTTCGAGATGGTCGAGTTCAAATTTCACCACCGGATGCCGATCTTCGTGGCGAGGCAGTGGATCCGCCACCGTACCGCCAACGTCAACGAGTATTCGGCCCGTTACAGCGTCGTGCCCGACCGGTTCTATCACCCCCCCTTGGAAAATGTCCGCCGCCAGAGCGTCACCAACCGACAGGGCGGGCAGGAGCCGATGGACGAAGTCACCGCCGCCGAATTCCTTCAGTATCTCGATCAGGCCGAGGCGCTGTACGAACGCTATCAGAGGCTTCTGGAGAAGGGAGTCAGCCGGGAGCTGGCGCGCATCGGGCTGCCGGTCAGTGTATACACCGAGTGGTACTGGAAGATCGATCTGCACAACCTGTTTCATTTCCTTTCGCTGCGGATGGACCCGCACGCTCAGCAGGAAATCCGCGATTACGCGACCGCCTGTTTTGCTCTCATTCAGCCGATCGTGCCGATCGCCGCCGAAGCCTTCATTGATTACAGTCTCCAGGGCATGCACCTCACGCGCCTCGAGATCGAGGCCTTTCGCACCGGCCGACCGCTGGCCACCGAAAACAAGCGGGAAATCGCCGAGTGGGAACAGAAACGCAGGCGGCTGACAAGCGGGGACTGACAACTTTTCGGGTCCCGTTGCAGCTCTCTGCAGCCATCGGTTTTCCGGCGCAAGCCGGTAGACCAACGCCAGGAGCGTCAGGTAAGATCGGCAACCCGTGTGGTTGCGCCGCCGCGAGGATTGGCGGACGCTGCCGGCGCGGCCGATCGCTTCGGTGGATGCGGCCTTGGCCATAGGGGCCTCCTCGAGGTTCCCTTGAGGTTCCCGGTGGTTCTTCGGCGCTGGTGGCAGCCGAGGGCAGCGGGAGCTGCACCCTGCCGGCGGGAAAAGGAGGGTCTGCAGGTAGCATGAGCCAGTCGACGGCAAAACTCGGTCAACCCGTGCCCCGTGTCGAGGGTCGGGCGAAAGTGACCGGCTCGGCCCGGTATGCCGCTGATTTTTCCCTGCCAGACTTGTGCCACGCGGTGCTGGTCACCACGACCATCGCGCGCGGCACAATCCGTGCAATCGACCTCACGGCCGCACGCAAGGCCCCCGGGGTGATCGAAATCCTCTGTTCGGAGAATATCGCGCAGGCGCGGCTGGCCGGGGATCGAAACCCGTTCCGCACGGTTGGCGACTCGGTCAGTTACATCGGACAGCCCCTGGCCGTGGTCGTGGCCGACACCCCCGAAAACGCCCGATTCGCTGCCGGGCAGGTGCGCGTGGAATATGAGGCGTCACG
>JAVQWE010000141.1:0-6877 GCA_033579175.1 Phycisphaerales bacterium
CACGTCATCACCAGCGCCTGACGAAAATGACCGTCAGAGTCGTAGGGCGCCAGCTCGGCAAAAAATGCCTGCGGGGTGGGCTTACGGATGGATGTCCACACCCGCATGTTCCGTGTCCACATCTTCTGGACACGATCCCGCCAGGCTTCCATCGTGCGGCCATCCTCCGGCAGCGACCGCCAGCAGGCCATCAGTGCCTCGCGCACGAGGGAATCCACTCCCGCCGGACTCATCACGCTCATCAGCTCTGAAGGGGATTTGCTGGTGAGTCGGAACGCTTCCCATTAATTTATTCGCATTATCCGCGCCCCTACTGCGGTGGCCAAGTCCCCCAAATCGAGCCTGAGGGAATGCCACGGGCAAGCGACCGGAGAACTTCGGCTCAGCGGTTGGGACATCCTGCTGAAGCAAGGTGCTTGGGCGAGTATTGGCGCCTTCAGACGATGGATCGACCCCCATCCACGCGCAGAATCTGCCCGGTGATGTACCGACCTTCGGTGACGAGGAACTTCACGAGATTCGCCACATCGGCAGGCTCTCCGGCCCGGGCCAGCGGCAGCCGTGAGAGATATTGCTGGCGTGCGTCGGGGGGAAAGTTCTCCGGCCATTCAACCACCCCGGGGGCGATGCCGTTGACGGTCACCTCCGGTGCCAGCGCGCGGGCCAGGGAGAGGGTGAGATTGGCCATGGCGGCCTTGCTGGCGTGATAGGCCAGGTAGCGTGGTGCCGGTCGATCGGTGCCGGCATCCAGCATCAGGATCACATGTCCACGGCTTCCGCGCAGCAGCGGTGCAAAGGCTCGGGTAAGCAGAATCGGCACTTCCACGTGAATCCGGTTCAGCTTCCGGATCATCCGAAGCGAGGTGTCTGCCAGATCCGCTGCTTCGTAGATCGAGGCGTTATGCACCAGCACATCAAGCCGGCCGAAGCTGTTCTGAACGGACTCCAGCAGCGCATCGGCGGCCTGGGGGAGCTCGCACACGTCAAGGGTGATGGGAGTAACCGTTGTGGACAGGTCGCCGGGCAGGTCGCAGATCGAGGGCTGACGGGTGGTGAAAGCCACGTCGAAGCCCGCGCGGGCGAGCGTGAGGACGATTTGCCGTCCCACGCGCTTGGACCCTCCGGTTACCAGGGCTGTGCGTCGGTCTTCGGGCATTGTGGCATCGTACTCGAACCGCAGTGAGAAGCGCCAGCCGGATTGCGCTGCCCCTTTGTCCGGTTTCCACGCAGGCGGAAGCCCTACTGGAAGCCGGGCCGACGCCGGATTGGCCGCCTCGACCGCCACCTGCCGGTGATCCGTCCCCGGAAATGATGAGAAATCTGCGCCCCGCACGGCAATACCCACCAGAAAGACGGCAGGACTCTTGGTCCGCTGATTTCAGGGAGTGAACATGACTCACGCCGAACAACTCGAGCCGAGGCGCTTGCTCGCTGCCATCGGGATTACGTCCACCGGTACGCTCAGTGTGATCGCCGAGGATACCGCCGACACTCTGCAGATCAGCTTCTTCGCCTTGGGCAAACGGAAGGTGCGCGTGACACTCAACAACCTGGTGCGGGAGTTCGAGCGGAAGGACATCAAGCGTTACAACATCGTTCTGAGAGGCGGCGCCGACACTGCCGAGATCGACGGCCTGGTGGTGTCAACGGGAGTTGGGGAAGGGTTCGCTGTGCCGGTGACGGTGATGGGGGGTGTCGGGAGTGATGACATCCGCGTGAATGGATCGCAAGTGGTGATTGACCCCGGCGGGGGAGACGATCGCGTAAGCGTCCCCCGATGCCTCACGGCCGTGTTCCTCAGTTCTCCCGGTGACGACACGCTCATCGGAGGCGCCGGCGACGACACGTTCGAGATGGGTAGTGCTCCAGACGGGCGGGATGTCATCACCGGCGGAGGTGGTGGCGACCGCGTGAGCTATGCCGACCGGGTGGGCAGCCTCCGCGTCGTCGCCAGCGGATTGGCGGAATCGGGCGAGCCCGGTGAAGGCGACAGGATCGACGCCGACATGGCTTCTCTGATCGGCGGGTCCGGCAGCGACACACTGATCGGCTCGGCGGGCCGCAACTTTCTGGATGGTCGCCGAGGCGATGATTTGCTGGATGGACGAGCGGGGAGGGACACGCTGATCGGTGGCCGCGGGATCGATGCGGTGGCTTATTCCGATTCCGACGGGACGGAGGGTGTTTCGGCGGCGATCGACGGCAGGGACGGCAGTGGCCGACCAGGTGAGAACGACCGGATCGACCTGTCGGTGGAAAACCTTACAGGAACGGGCTTCAGCGATACCCTTTCCGGAAGCAGTGGCATGAACGTGCTGGATGGTGGCAGCGGGGGGCGCGATCTGCTGATCGGAGGGGGCGGAGCCGATGTGCTGCGACTTCACGGGCCAGGTGTGGCAGAGGGTGGAAGCGGTAACGACACGATTTTCGGCAGCGACGCGGGGAATCTGGTGCGAGGGATAGGAGACGAGCTGCGCGGGGAGGGCGGAGATGATCAGATCTTTGCTGGCGCCGGAGCGGACACGATCAATGGGGGGATCGGAAGCGACATGGTAGAAGGGGGCGCCGGCAACGATGTTATCGAGGGCTCAAACGGGGAGGACCGGCTCGACGGCAACGACGGAGCTGACACCATCGCGGGCAACTTCGACAGGGACAGCATCCGCGGGGGTGCGGGTGATGATGTACTGGGAGGCCAGGCCGCGTGGGACCTGGACCCGCTGCTGCCGGCCGAGACGGATGCCGGGGAGGACACAATCGAGGGCAATGCCGGCAATGACCGCATCTTCGCCGCGGGGGGAGACAATCGCCTGTTCGGAGGCAACGGCAACGATTTCCTCATCGCTGGCGCCGGAACCGACCTTCTGGAGGGTGGCGATGGCGATGACACGCTTCGCGGGGAACGCGGCACCGACACGCTGCATGGCGGAGCGGGAGCCGATCTGGTCAGTTACAACGACCTTCTACGCCTGGAGGGTGTTGCCGTCAGTCTGGATGGTCTGGACAACGATGGGGCCGCGGGAGAGAACGACATCCTTCGGGACATCGAGCACTTGGAAGGCAGCCCCTTTGCCGACACCCTTTCAGGTGACGGCAACGACAACCGCGTCCTTGGTCGATCCGCTCAGGTTCTCTTTCCCGCGGCCACCGATCAGGACAGCATCGTCGGCTTGGGGGGCAACGACACCATTGACGCAGCAGAGGGCAATGACACGGTCGACGCCGGCAGCGGCAACGACCTTGTGCTGGGCGGCGCGGGAAACGACCTGCTGGCCGGCAAGGCCGGGAACGACACGATCCTTGCCGGCGACGGTGACGACACCATCGACGGTGGGGATGGAACTGACTCCATCTTCGGGGACGCAGGAAGCAACAGCATTATCAACCCGCAGAACGGCAATGATGTGGTTGCCGCCAGTCCCACCAGCGCCACACGCCCACGGACGGCCGTTACTTCCGGGATTGTCTTCGACGGCACCTCGGGAGACGACACCATCTTCGTCGATGCCGAAACGACCGCCAGCATCACTTTTATCGTCTTCCGGACCAGCTTCGGTGAGTTCCGGGCGCAACTGAGCGGGTGTCGGACGGTCACCATCAATGCCAAGGGCGGCAATGATCTGGTGTACATATCGGAGGCGGCCAGCCAGCTGTGGCTGGCGGTGTTCAACGGGGGTACGGGCAACGACACACTGCTGGGTACCCGACGCAGTGACACGCTCCGCGGCGACGGTGGGGATGATCTGCTGATCGGCCGACGGGGCGACGACCGGCTCCAAGGCGGCGCGGGGGCCAATGAGATCATTCCGTAAAAAGGGGTCACTACTGCCGTAAAAAGGGGTCACTACTGATTATTTCGCTCATAAAATGTCCATAAAAAGGGGTCACTACTGATTATTGATCTTCCCTCCATCCATGCTACACTGCGTTACATGCCTCGAGCTGCTCGCCGCGTCGTCGCGGGGTTGTATTACCATGTTCTTAACCGCGGCAACGGTCGGATGCGGATTTTCCACAAAGCCGCCGACTACGACGCCTTCGTGCAGGTGCTTCGCGAAGCTCTGGAACGATATTCAGTCGATCTCCTGGCATGGTGCCTGATGCCCAACCATTGGCACCTGGTGCTGCGGCCGCGGCGGCCCGACGCGCTGGCGGGGTTCATGCGGTGGGTTGGCGTGACCCATGTCCGGCGACATCACCAGCACTATCACTCGCGCGGGGGAGGACACCTGTATCAGGGGCGGTTCAAGAGTTTTCCGATTCAGGATGATCGTCATTTCTGCACGGTCTGCCGATATGTGGAGTCCAACCCCCTCCGGGCCCGGCTCGTAAAGCGGGCCGAAGCATGGCGATGGAGCAGCCTGAACGCCGGGCAAGATCCAACCCGGCGCCTTCCGATAGGCGAATGGCCGGTGGCGCGGCCGAGGGACTGGGTTGAGATTGTGAATCAGTCGCTCCCGCCGCAGCAACTGAACGAACTCCGCCAGAGTGCGCAACGGGGCCGTCCGTTCGGTGATGAAGGCTGGACTATGCAGATTGCCAGGAAGCTGGGATTGACCAACACGCTCAGAAACCCGGGACGACCGCCGAAACACCAGCGAACCGAGGCTCAATCGCGAATGAAAAGGCCTCAGGCAAAGCGAGAAAAGAATCAGTAGTGACCCCTTTCTTTTTTCGAAGAATCAGTAGTGACCCCTTTTCTAACCGGCACGCGCTGTTCCTGGTGATCTTCCTGCTTGTCGCCGGAGCGCGCCTGGCAATTCTTCTTCTGGCTCAGCGGCATGTCCACAGCGACGAGGCCATCATCGGCCTGATGGGCAAGCATATCCTCGAGGGGCGCTATCTGCCGTTCTACATGTACGGGCAGCCGTACAATGCCGGCGCGGCGTGGGAGGCTTATCTCGCGGCGGGTTCGTTTGCCGTGTTCGGGGTGAGTGTGACGGCGCTGAAGGGCGTGATCGTCGCTCTGTCGCTCCTCACCCTCGCAATCTTTTACCGTCTGGTGTGCCGACTTTTCGACGTACCAACCGCCGCGCTGGCCGCCGGCGTGCTGGCCGTGATGCCCACGCTCTTGAAGTGGCATTTTGAGGTTCGTGGATACTCGCTCTACTTCCTCTCGATTCCGATCCTGACCGGCTTATTCTTCTGGCTGGCGGGTCGCGACGGGGCGTGCTCTTCCGGATCGGCAGGTTCGGATGCTGGCGCATCATCGCGAAGGAATCGCCGCGACGCTGCGATCCCGGCCGGCGTGTTCGGTCTGCTTTGTGGAGTGAGCGTGTGGGGGCTCGAGCTTATTCTGCCCTTGGTGGTTGCGTATGGGCTGATATTGCTGTCGATCCGGAAGCTTCGGCTCGGGGAGCAACTGGCGGGGCTGGCCGGGTTCCTCGTCGGATATCTGCCTGCAATCGTCTTCAATCTGCTGCATGACGCCAGTAACTGGCGCTCCGTGTTTCTGATGAAGACCCGGCGCGATCTGCCGGGGATGCAGGACCTGCGGGATATCTTTCTCGTCGAGCTACCGATGTTCTTCGGACACGACACGGCGTTCTTCTACTACCAGCCGGCGACCTGGATCGGCTGGACGTTCTATGGCCTTTCGGCAGGCGCAATGATTGCCGCGCTTGTGCCGTGGATCGTCAGACCCTCCCGGCTGATGCTCCTGAGCCGCGGTGATCTGACGGCACCGGAGACGAAGGACCTGGTGATCGTCCTCCTGACGGCCGCAGGTTTCGCCGCGTATCTGGCTGCGCCGATCCGCGCGGCGAATTTCTTTCTCGGGGGCTGCTTCTTTCTTGCGATCCTGATTTCCCGACTGGCGATGCGCCTTGGCCGTGGCAGAGGCATCGCCGGCGCGGTCATCGGCGGGACGGCCGTGTTCGCCGGCGGGGCCGCGATGCTCGACGTAGCCCGACGCGACGAGGTGGTCACGCTGGTTTTCCACAAGGAGGGAACAGCGTCGATGGCCCGATTCCCGGGCGCAGACATCGCACGGGTGCAGAATTACCTCAAAGAACGCCGAATTGACGCAATCTGGACCACGGTTTCGTTCGTCTACCCGATGATCTTCGAGAGCGGCGAGAGCCTGGCCGTTTCGGAGGAAGTGTTCGGCTGGCATCGAGAGGTCTACCCCCCGGGCGTGCATCGACGCTTGCCGTCAGCTGAAACCTGTGGCGTTTACGTAATCGAGGCTGGGTCACCCTTTCGACAGGCGATCGAACGGCATTGCCAAGACCAGACCGGCCAGCCGCCTGTCGTGAGGGAGTTCGGGAGTCTGATCGTGATCGAGCAGGCCCCACCGGCGTAAAATGGGAAGTCTGGGAAAAATGGGGTGTTCAGGTCGCTCGAATCTGCACCCTCCATGGTTCAGGTGGCCGGCAGTTGAGGTGATCGCAACTTTCATTACACCCCCGCTTTGAGCGTTCTCTTGCTGCGGCTGGCTGGTCAAACGCCAAATGCCGCTCTCCCACGCGGCGGACTGGGGTACTCGATTGCAACCTGAACAGAACGAGCGTTGCCCTTGTTTGAGTGGGGGTGCGAGGTGAGAGTCGGGCCATGAAGATCGTCGTCGCTGGATACATCGTTGGATACCCCTTAGGCGGGATGACATGGCATCACCTGAACTACGTCCTGGGGCTTCTGGAGCTGGGTCACGAAGTGACCTACCTTGAAGACGGAGCCCATCATCCTCCGTTCGATCCCACCACGGGCAACAGCGGTCAGGCATCGTATGGCTTGGAATACCTCAAGAACACTCTAACTTATTACGGCCAAGGCAGGCTTACCTGGCACTATCGCTTCGGGACAGTCTGGGCCGGGCTGACGATTGATGAAATCAACCGGCGGTTGCGGGAAGCCGATCTGCTGATCTGCGTGAGCG
>JAVQWE010000142.1:0-6869 GCA_033579175.1 Phycisphaerales bacterium
ATGGGCGACAATCGACGCGCGGAGGAAACGAACACGGTGCCGTTCTCCCGGCTGATCCGCACCCCCACCTCGCTGAGGCGATCTTCCACGGCCAGCAGATGATCCAGATTGCAATGCCGAAGCTCCAGCTCGCCATTGGTGATCGCCGCCGCCATGATGAACGTGCCGGTTTCGATGCGGTCGGGGATGACCCGATGCTCGCAGGCCGTCAAGCGGTCAACGCCTTCGATCTTGATTTCCGGGGTGCCGTGCCCCCGGATGCGGGCGCCCATCTTGTTCAGAAGTTCCGCACAATCGGAAACCTCCGGCTCACAGGCAGCACCCACGATGGTGGTCTGCCCCTCGGCCAGCGCCGCCGCGGACATCACGTTGATTGTTCCCAGCACAGTGGGTCCCTGTGCCCCGCCGAGATACATCCGGCAGCCCTTCAGTCGTCCGGGCACAGTCCCGACGATGTTTCCCCCTTCGGTGTGGAACTCTGCCCCGAGCTTGGCCAGCCCGCGAATGTGCAGGTCGACCGGGCGATCGCCGATCGCGCAGCCCCCGGGCAAGGCCACCACCGCGCGCTTGCGCCGGGCCAGCAGCGGACCAAGCGTGCAGATCGAGGCACGCATGGTCTTGACAATCTCATAGCGGGCTTCGCAGTTGCGCTCGTCGATCACGGTGATATCCAGCGGCCCGTCCAGCACCGGACCTGTGCCGCCACTGGTCATTCTCCCCGGTTCATGCCGGTATACGTGGCAGCCCAGCTCCCCCAGCAGCTTGCTCATGGAGTCAATGTCCGACAGCCGCGGGACGCCCTTGAGCGTCGTGCGGCCCTCGGCCATCAGGCAGGCCGCCATGATGGGAAGCGCCGAATTCTTGGAACCGGAAATTTCCACACGCCCCTTGAGGCGTGCCCCGCCGCGGATCAGAAACGAATCCATACAGCCCGTCCCTGGGCCTTGCACAAGGCCCGAAGAATCCCGATGGGCATCGGGAATTTCGGAAATATCGGCCAATCCCTCGGCCGACCCGCACAATCCGGCCACGGCTGAAACCGCCTGCGTTATCGGCAACACCGCCGGGCACGGATGACAGACGGATTGTCGTTCGGAACACCATGGTTTGCAAGGGAGAACCTCGACCAATCCCCGGCTCCTCGACGGCATCACGCCGCAGAAGTGACCGCTCCCCGGGGACGGGAGCCGACGCCGTTGCGGGCGGCCACCGGTGGCGGAGGAGGCAGACAACCCTGCCGTCGGTTGTTTCGACGAAGGCACCCGGGTTGGCTCGGCCCGCAGGCGTCGTGGAAATCAGCCGCGCCGAGGTTCAACCGGTGGTGGCTCAGGTCATCCCCTGCTCGATGCGGCGAATGGCCGAGATAAGCTCGATTTCCGTGGCTGCGTCACGGTGCCGCAGTCCGCGTGCCACCCGGGCTCGATAAAAGGCCAGCTCAGTCAGCGCCTGATGCAGGCGTTTGCGCGCCCGGGCCAAAGCCCGGCCCCCGATGCGTCGAGCGGCGGCCAGATCGGCGGCTCGGGACCGCAGGGTTGCAACCACCTGATAATCGCGCAGAGGGATCAGGCCGCTTTCAACGTCCTGCAAGAGATGCTCACGGACGATCCGTTCCTCGCGGCGCAGCGCCAGCCACGCCAGCCAGATCAGCCCCAGGAAGATCGGCACGAACAGCACCACGTACGCCCCCACGAACAACCCGGCGCTGCCCAGCATCGCCGTGCCGTTCCACGCCGCATGCAGGATCACCGCCAGGCCGTATCCCCCCAGCGGCCACAGCGCCTGTTCTCCCGCGCGACGGGCATGGGCTGCCAGCCCAAAGCCGATGCCGGTCATGCTCGTGAACATCGGGTGCAGGTAAGGCGAGAGCACGCCTCGAACCAGGAACACCGCTGCCACCCCGGGGTTCCCCGCGGCATCGCCGGAGGCTGTGCCGAAGCGGTGAATCGAACCATCGGGCAACAGGGCACGCCCGTAGTATTCCAGATTCTCCACCGCCGCGAAGCCCAGCCCCACCATGCTGGCATAGATCACGCCGTCCAGCACGCCGTCGAATTCCTGCCGTCGCCACAGGAAGATCGCCAGAAGGAACAGCCCCTTGAACAGTTCTTCGAAGATCGGGGCCGATCCGACCGCGGCGGCGGCCGGACCGGCCAGGTGCGAGGTCATGGAGTTGACGACCCCCGCCAGGCAGGTGGCGAACGTCCCCCCGTAGACGAACGCCAAGGCCAGCAACCACAGCGGCTCGCGCTCCACGCGATCGAGCCACAGCACCAGCATCACATAGAACGGAACCGGCAAAAACGCCAGCACCATGGTCAGGCGCAGCGCCCCCGGGCCGAACATCGCCCCGGCTCCGATCAAGGTCAGGAGGAAAATCCCACCGGCCAGCGTCAGCCCCAACCCGCCCAATGCCAGGCCGGCCGTGCTCAAGCGCCGTCGTGGAGAAACCCGCAGATGCGGCAGCGGTGGTGGCCGGGCCGGCGGTCTGGGTGGCAGAGGTGGAGGTTTGGCAGGCGTCGCATCCAAGCCTGCTCAGGCTACCCGACGGCATCGGTCTTCTGGAAGTTTTCGGGGCAGCAAGCGCCTGCCATCAACGCGTGGGATGCGGTGGACGGTGGACAGGCTCGGTGGACAATCCGGGCAGGTTCCAGAAGCACCCCGCAAGCCGTGCGATCCACGTCTGATGATGCCCCTGCCCGATCGAAGGCGCAAACGCCCCGTCCCGCACGATAAATCCCGCCGCCGCTGTTCCCGGGCTCCCTGAAGCCAACGCTTCGCAAATGGTGTCGGGAAGTCCCCGGTTTGACGCCCGCCGCCGCCGAACGGTATCTTCCCGACGCGCGCCGCGCCTGCGGCGAAGCGATACCCCCGTGGCAGGAGCACCCGTGAAGATTCTCCCCCTGAGCCTCGGTTTGGCGATTGTGCTTGTGGCAGTTGGATGCACAACCCGCCCAGCCAGCCCGCCGACGTACGGTGAAATCCCGGCGGGCGCCTTTGCGCAGAGCTGGCAGGTCGATCTTCCCCTGGCACCCGGCGACACGATCGTCGGCCTGGACCTTCTGGGCGAGTTGGTGATCGCCCGCACCGGGACCAACCAGGCGTTTGCGATCAGCGCCGCCGGGGGGACAGTTCGCTGGGCGTCGCAGGTGGTTCCTGCCGGGCGGAGCCTGGGGGCTCCGGTGCTGGTGGGAGAGAGCATCGTCTTCCCGACCACCGATGAATTGGTGGTGTTTGATCGGCTGGGCCGACGGCAGCGGGTCGTTTCCCTCGGACGTGCCGTGCGGAGCCGCCTGGCTACCGATGGCACGAATGTCTACCTCGGCTTCGATTACGGAACGCAGGGACGGCTGGGGCGCGTGTCCATCGGCGAAACGGCCGTGCCGATCCGCTGGGAGCTGATGCACGGTGGCGCAGTCAGTGCGGCGCCGGCGGTTTTTCAAGGGGATGTGTACTCGGCCGGGGAAGATGGCAAGGTTTACGCCGTCAATCAGGAACGGCTCCCGATCTGGACAAACCTGCCCGGGTCGGTTTTCGCGACGGCCGGCCCGATCGTGGGAGACCTTCGGGTCGACGATACAGGGGTTTACGTTGCCAGCACCGATACGAAGTTCTACTCGCTGGACCGGATCACGGGGCGGATTCGCTGGCAATACTTCGCCGGCGTGCCGCTGACGAAAGGCGCCTGGCTCACGGATGATTCGGTGTATCTGTTTGTTCCGGGGGAAGGGATTGTGGCTCTGGACAAGCTCACCGGCGCATTCAATCGGCAGCCGCGATGGAAGCTCGCTTCGGGAGTTGCTGTCGCTGGTTCAGATCGCGCACTGGTGTATGTGGTCGATGGGGCTGGAGGCATCACCGCGGTTCGAAAGGACAGTGGCGAGCAGGCCTTCCGCACGAGTCGCAATGACATGACGATCATCGCCGAAGCTCCAGGCTCGGCGATGCTCTTTGCCGCCACACGCCACAGCAGCGTGATCGGCATCCGTCCGGTGAAGACCGGGGGCACCAGCGGCAGACTGGTTCTTGGCCCGGCGGCTGGGCCGTGGTCGCTCGGTGGCTGATGCCGAGCGCAACTGACGTGCTGATCGAACCGCGGGGGGAGAGCCTCGTTTCTATCCGGCTTGCCGATGCTCAGACGCGATGGCTCGGGCGCGTTTCTGTCCGGGGCCTCTCACCGCACGCCAGCGCAGCCGCTGGTGCCCGCGCCGGGGGAGTAGCGCACCCTGAATTCGACCGCCGACGGCGGTACTATCGTCGCCATGTCCGACCTTCTTCCCATCCGCCGTGCCCTGCTGAGCGTCTCCGACAAGACCGGTCTGGTGGAGTTTGCCACGGCGTTACACCGGGAATTTGGCGTTGAGCTGATCAGCACCGGTGGGACGGCCCGGGCACTGCGGCAGGCCGGGCTGCCTGTGCGGGATGTCAGCGACGTGACCGGCTTTCCGGAAATGCTGGACGGCCGGGTCAAAACGCTGCATCCGCTGATCCACGGGGGGCTGCTGGCGCTGCGCGACAATCCCGAGCATGTTCAGGCCATGAAGCGGCACGGGATCGAACCCATCGACCTGGTGTGCGTGAATCTGTATCCCTTCCGCCAGACGATCGCCAAACCCGATGTTCGATTCGAAGAGGCGATCGAAAACATCGATATCGGCGGGCCGAGCATGATCCGCTCCGCTGCCAAAAACCACCGTTTTGTGCTGGTGGTGACGTCGCCGGAGCATTACGGGAAGGTGCTGGGAGACCTTCGGGAGCACGGGGGCAGTTGTTGCGCCGCGCACCGACTGAAGCAAGCCCGGCGCGCCTTTGTCCACACGGCCGAGTACGATGCGGCAATCGCGGCGTATCTGGATCAGGCATGTCGGGATGCCGCGCGAAGCGATCCTCCGGCAAGTCTGCCGTCGGAGCAGCCGCAGCGTGCCGGGGAAGCAAGCATGATGGAGTCCCCCGTGCCCGAATCTGAAGCTGCCACCCTGCCGGCGCAGATCACGCTTCGACTGCGTCGGCGGCAAATCCTGCGATATGGCGAAAACCCGCATCAACAGGGGGCCTTGTATGTGGAGGACAGCGACGGCAGCCGCGGAACCCTCGCAACCGCCGAGCAACTGCATGGGAAGGAGCTTTCCTACATCAACCTGCTCGATGCGGACGCGGCGCTGCGGTGCGCAGGGGAATTCGACGCGCCGGCGGCCTGCATCGTGAAACATGCCACCCCCTGCGGCGTGGGGACGGCCGACAGCCTTGCCGCGGCGTTCGAGAAGGCTTATGCCGGCGATCCGCAGGCGGCTTTCGGGGGCATTGTAGCGCTGAACCGTCCAGTGGATGTGCCCGCCGCCGACGCAATCGCCGCCGGAAACAAGTTCCTGGAGGTCATCGTCGCCCCCGATTACGACGAATCGGCACTTGAATTGCTCAAGGATCGTTGGAAGAACGTCCGGCTGCTGCGTTGCGGGATACCGGCACAGCGCGGCTCCAGTCGGCTTTCCCTGCACTCGATCTGGGGAGGTTACCTGTTGCAGACCCCCGACGACCCGGGGGAAGATGAGTCGCCTTGGCGGGTTGCCTCCCAGCGCCCTCCCAGCGAGACCGAAATGGCCGACCTTCGCATCGCCTGGCGGGTCTGTAAACACGTCAAAAGCAACGCGATCGTGCTGGTGAAGGACGGCAGGACCGTCGGCATCGGGGGGGGACAGGTGGACCGGGTGGGGGCAGCCCAAGTGGCGATCGGCAAGGCCGCGCGCGAGGCCAGAGGGTCGGTGGCGGCGTCGGATGCGTTTTTTCCGTTTGCCGATGGTCCACAACTTCTTCTGGAGGCAGGGGTTACGGCGATCATTCAGCCGGGCGGGAGTGTCCGGGACAGCCAGACCCTTGCCGCAGTCGATGCCCACGGCGCGGCGATGATCCTGACGGGTCGAAGACACTTCCGACATTGAGCACAAAAGCAAGCGAGCACCCGTGACGGTGCTCGCCTCCGAGAGCTTTATTTCCTAAGTGTTTATCTACGAAGGACTTCTGCCTCGACGGCTCGGCGCGCGTTCTCGGCGTCGGACTCGCTGCCACAGACGATCTCCGCCAGGTATCCCCCGCGCAGAAACGCCGACAGCTCTGCCTCGCTCGGACTACTGATGACTTCCTTGCCCACGAACGGCTCGAGGGGTTCCTGGCCATCCGAGGGGTCAGCAAAGGCCACGAAATAGATCATCCAGAACTGGGAGCCGCCGTTCATGGGGTTTCGATCCTCTCGGTTGCGGGCGCACGCGGGGAGATGACGGCCCTCTCTGTGCATCCACTTTGGTATTCGGACAAGGACGCAGGGCGGTTTCGCGAATTCTCCTAACTCCTGATAAAATCAGCAGTTACGTCGAATTTTTGCCGTGCAGATCGTTGTATTTCCTCCAATTTCGCGCACGACGGCTCCGCCGATAAACCTGTGTCGGATCACTCCTCTGCCATTGAATGCGCAATTTCTTGGGGATTCGGGCAACGTCGACAGGCAGAGCGGGTTCTTCGTCAGCCGCTTGGCAGGAGAGCAACGACCTGAGCTTGGTGGAACGGGGTTCAGTGAGCAGGAGGGTCGATCCGATACACCGTGCCCCCGGTGCCCTGCTGATAAGCATAGGCGTCTCCTGAAGTTACGAACACCCGGCCACGGGGATCAACCATCACGTTCTCGCTTTTCATCCGGGGATTGCCCGTCAGCGCCGCCAGATCGGCCCACGGGGGTGATTGCCCGGTGCGCCCGTCGAAGACGCGTTTCGGATCGGGCCGGAAACGATACACCCGGCTCGGTTGGGCGCTGATGACATACAGATCGCCGTCTGGCCCGAACGACATGTCGGTAAGGTTGGCGCTGCGCCGTGTCTGGGGGT
>JAVQWE010000143.1:0-6849 GCA_033579175.1 Phycisphaerales bacterium
CCACGTTGTTATCTCCGTTGATTGTTGCGTCTTTGTCTTGTATTTGACCACATTCGCCCGGCGGGCGTGCCAGCGAATGTCCTCATCCGTGGGGGGGGTTAGAAACACCGCGTCTACCGGTGTGTTGTCCCTCACCCAGCGGCACAAAGCCCGGTAATCAGCATCCACTTGCACCAGGGGCCGGGTCAGGCCGGTCAGGTAGTTCGGGGAAATCAGCAGAGCTGCCAGAACGAGGGTGCCGATCGCGGCGGACACCTTCGGATGCCCCCGCAGCAGCGGCGCCGCCAGTGGACAAAACCCCAACAGGATCAGAGCTGCGATCGGTCCTGCGCGCTGGCGGGCGGTTTGTTCCATCGGCGAAAGCAGGGCAAGCAGCAGCGCCAGAGCCATCAGGGCCGGAAGCACGTAACCAATCGGCTTCCACCGGGAGAGCAGCAGGCTGGCGAAGAGGACCATCATCACATGCGCCATGATGCTGAACCGGAAGAGACTCATCTGGATCAGCGTCTCGCTCACATACCAGAATCCGGCGAAGAGCAAGGCCACGACTTGCAGAAACAGAAACAGGCCAGGCACCACTACCGCTCGGTCGCGGCACCGTTGCCGCGCTTCGGCGGACGGGTCGCATGTCGGAGCCGACGAGTCCACGCCCGGGGCAGGCTCGACGGCAGGATCGGCCGATGGGTCGTCTGACCTCAGGGGGCGGATGCCTCGTCGCGTCAGGAGCATCCACGCCCCCGCGGGGGGCAACCAGATGCAAAAGGCCAGCCAGAGAGCGAATGGCCAACTGGCGGGGTCGTAATGATGCGGATGACGGAGTTTGACGTACAAATCCACGAATTCCGACAGGGGCATCCCCCCGGGGCGGCTCAACTTTGCCTGCACCGCCGGTGCAAGGTTGGCTGCCGCTGCCATGCAGATGATTGCCGTTGCTGCCAGGAAAGCCGGCTGCAACCAGCGCAGCGGTTGCCGCCGATTGTCATATACTGCCATGGCAAAATAGATGAATAGCACCACCACCGCGTGATTCAGGTGGAAAATCCCCGACATTGCCAACAGCACGGCGCCAAGCAGCCTTCGATTCCCAATCCAGGCGACCACCCCCGCGAACATCGCCACGTTCGCAACGTTGCTCGCCAGCACGCACGAATCCTGCAGGAATTGGTAAGTTCCCAGTCCGATCCCCCCGGCCGACAGAAAATACAGCACCACGGAAAGCAGATACTCCCGATCTCCCCCTCCCAGCATCCCCACCAGCGCCCGCCACGACCCATGCAATCCCACCAGCAGCCCGGCGTAGATCAGGGCAAAGGCCGGTTCGAGGATTCCCGCCTGCAACAACAAAGCCGTGAGCCAGCCGAAAACGCTGTGATATTGAAACGTCTGGGTGTAGAACCAGTCATTGGCCAGCAGGGCCGGCTCGCTGCGGCGCAGGGCATCGATCAGGTATACCGAATGGTTGCTCAAGCCGAACTGATACCCGTTGACAACCAGATTCACCGCCACTCCCAGCATCAGGGCCGGCACGTGGGCAAAGCAGCAGATGAGGGCGCGTGTCCGGTGCGTCATCCGATGGTCAGAAGCAGAAGCGATCACGGCGGGCTGACCGATACCGCAGACTGGCGGAAATGTCACCCGATCGGCGTCACCGATCGCCTCCAGCCACCGGAAGGAACCCCACCGTCAGGCCGCAGTCACCTGGTTGACCGCGTGCTGTCAAAGCAAAAACAAACCACCGCCGTGCCGCAAGCCCGGCACGACGGCGGCGTCCTTGGGAGAACCGGAAACAGTAGCACGGGTTACAGTTTCTCCGAGTCGGCATCCACTGACAGGATGCTGTCAGACCCGGAGCGAACGTCCCTACCCTCGCCGACGGTATCGCAACGCCAATGGGGCGAAGCTCAGCAGCCAGGCTGCCATGGGCTCGGGAACCAATTGCCCACGGATTTCGCCTCCCGGAAACAGTGACGTGTGGATGTTCACATACGTCAGCAGGTTCAGAGCACCCGTAACCTGCGCCGGAGTGAGCGTTCCCGAGCCGCTGAAGTTCCCGCCACCTACCGTCAGATCAAAGATCACTGGTGCATTGGCCCCTGCCGGCGCCAATCCGTGCAGATGCCCGAACTCACCCGTCCCGAGCAGGCCCGAGTAGGTCCCGCTGATCGTGATCAGCCCGGAGACGGTATCGAGCACGGCTGATCCGGAACCCGTTGCCGGCGAGTTATTCGGTGGCACTTCCTGAAGTCCATCCAGACTGATGGAGAAGTGAACAATTGCCGCTCGTGCACCCCCAGCCAGCGCAAAAAAGACGCAGACCACCGCCGCGCCAAGGATAAACCTGCGCAACATGGCTCCTCCTGACTCCGTGAATAATGCCCGAGTGCTTCTATAGTACGTTCACGGCTCGCGAACGCAAGAGAAAACCACCCCTGCATCGAGTCACTTGTTCATATGCGGGCGCAACAATCGGGTGGCCCGGGTGTGCTCAGGGGCGCTGGCGCCATCTCGGGCTTCAGGGATGGTAGTGTGCCAGCACCATCATCAGCGTAATGACGATCATGACCGCCGCGCAGGCCGTGGCCAGCAGCCGCACGATTGACATTGAGCGCGGGTTGCGATCGTTCCGCGGGTTGAGCAGGCGCCGTGGCGGCGCATCCGTCTGGGGGTGGGGGGCATGTGGCTCTGGCCGCCTCGATTTCACGGAAACCTTGGGTCGGGGCCGATTACTCCCCGGCCGGACCGTGGCCCCTGCTGCCAACAATTCATCCCAGGCACTGCTGGAAAGGCCGGTGACGAGGCTGTGGGCCTCGTCGCTGGTAGCGGAATGCGGCTCAGCAGGGCGGGGTTGCGGTCGGGGAAACCCGGAAGTATCCACCGCTGGCGTGGGTTCGAGTCGAAAGCCCGCAACCGTGCCAGCCAGGGCCTCGATCGGGTCGATGGGTCGGAAATCGGCTGGCCGATTCGATGGAGGCGCCGGCACGAACGGTCCGGCGCGGAAGCACACGCGGGTCCGCCCGATCCGAATGATGTCACCGTCGCGCAGCGTCTGCCGACTGACTCGCTGGTTATCGATGAACGTGCCGTTCTTGCTGCCGAGGTCGGTGATGACCCACTGATCCAGCATCGGCTCAATCCGACAATGCCGTCGAGAAAGCAGCGCATCGTGGACTGCGATCGAACACTCGTTCGCGCGGCCGACCGTTACCGGACCTGCCAACTCATGGCGGGCCAGTTCCCCCTTTCGATCTGCAAAGATGAGGTACGCCATCTACCATTGTTATCGTTCAATCGACGGCCAGGTTCGCAGGCGAGGGGGGATTCTTCTTCGTCGCTTCCAGCAGTAAGGCCCCGAAAATGGCGATTCCGCCCAGAATGTCCCACCTCGAAGGGTATTCGCCGATAAAAATCGCCACCCATGTCGGGCTGAGCAGTGGCTCCAGCAGAATCAGCAGAGAAGCCTCCACCGGACGCACCCGACGCAAACCAAACTGAAACAGCAGGTATGGCAGAGCGTGCTGGACGATCCCGCAAACGGTGATCAGCCCCCATTGGCCCGTCGAAAGGTGCAGGCGATCCAGAACCAGCGCCAGCGGCACAAGCAACAAAGCGGTGCCGGCGTTGTTGATGAAGATGATGGCCAGCGCATTGGCACCGCCGGAGTCGCGATCCACTTTTTCCAGCATGACCACCAGGCACCCGAAGGCGATGCCGGCGAGCAATCCGCACAGCGGTCCGACAGGATCGAACGTCGCTTCGCGCCATAACGGCACCAGCAGCATCACGACGACCCCGGTCAGCGTGAGCACAACCGCCGCGACGGTCCGCCCCCCGATCCGCTCACCCTGCAGCTTCCAGGCAATCAATGCCACCCACGCCGGACCGGTGTATTGCAGGATGACGCCGCTGGCGGCACGGCCCAGCGTGATGGCCGCGATGAAAAACCCCACCATGAGGGTGTGAGACAGCACGCTGGCCGCCATCGGACCGGCAGCCAGCCGTCCAAACCCGGAGATTGGCAACAGCAGGAGCACAAAGCCGGCGGCGATGGCGCTGCGCAGGCCCGCAAAGGCAAGCGGATCCGCCGCCGTCAGCTTGACCAGCAGCCCGTTCAGACTCCACAGGGACGCGCAACCCAGCAACAGCGCGATGCCCACGCCGCGGTGAGACGAGGGGCCGACGGGGATTACCGTCGGGATTGTCGCCCCGTCCTGCCGGGGCTGCACTGGGGGGTTCATTTGTTCAGGTCGGGCTGCGTGGCCGGCGCCGAGAGCTCTTTCTGCTCCGCCCCCGCCGCCGGAGCCGCCACACCCCGTAACTTGGCCTCAAGCTGGGCCAGTTCCGCCTGAAGGGAGGCGACCTGCGCCTTGGCCGATTCCAGCTCCACCAGCCTGGTGCGTGCGGTGTTCAGTTCGCTGTTGGCCCGGGCGAGGTTCGCCGTGGTCTGCTCCAGTTGCGACATCGCCGTCTCAAGCTGTTTTTTGACCTCGGTGTTGGCGGCGCGAACACGGTCCAGTTCGGCCTTGAGCGTATCCCGCTGTATGGTCAGGCCCTCGATCTGCATGGCCATGCGGTCTTCCTGCCGCTTGGCCTCGCGCAGCGCGGTATTGGTGGTGCCGGTGTTACAGCCAAGAACGAAAGTGGACACGACGACGGCGAGGGTGAGAGTTCGAGACATGCTGGGATCCTCCGACGCTCCGGGTTGTACGCGGTTTACACGCCGTAGGCAACCCGTCGCACCGGAGTCAATCGGTCACGACCTCGACCGTGCCGCTCAAATCCCTCACCACATTCGGATCGAGGAAGCCGGCTTGAGCGGTCATCGCGTTGGCGGCACCGCAGGAAATCGCAAATCTGAGGGCTTCCGCGTCCTCCAGACCCCGCCGGTAAGCCACCGCCAGCCCGGCGGCGAAGGCGTCGCCGGAACCAATCGGGCTGACCACCGGCACCTTCGGCGCCACTGCCTGCCAGAAGGTCCGACCGTCGGTAAGGATTGCCCCGGAGGGACCCAGCGTGATGGCAGCGCGACGGGCCCCGCGCTGGATCAGATCGAGCATCCCCCGGCGCAGCTCGCCGTCGCTGGAAAGGGGGCTTCCCAACGTCAGCTCCAGCTCGTTTCGGTTCATCTTCACCATCCAGGGATGCTCAGGTAGCGCAAGCAGTAGTGGTTCGCCCAGCATATCCACAATCAATGGTATCTGCGCATGGGTTGCGAGCCGACTTACCATTGCCCCGAGGCCGGGGGGAATCCCCGGTGCGAGGGTCCCGGCGAGCACGCTCAACGATGCTTCCGGCATCCGTTGGCATAGCAAGGACCAGAACTGATCGCTTTCGAGGTCGCCGATCGCTCCGCAAGGCTCAATCAGCTCGGTGCATTGTCCGCAGGACTGATCGATCGCCGTGACGCACACCCGGGTGGGGGCGGCCGTTTCAACGAATTCCAGCTTCACCCCGGCGGCGGTCAACTCGCTGGTCACTTGCCTGCCGGTTTCGCCGCCCAGCAGCGTCGCGGCGGTCACGGGTTCTCCCAGGGTATGTATCACCCGGGCAACATTGATGCTCTTGCCCGCTGCCGCGACGCGCACTTCCGAGGCGCGGTTCACACCGTTCAGCTCAATGCGGGGGAAGATCATCGACCGCGCCAGGGCCGGGGTTGTGCCGATTGTCAGAATCATCCGGTTTTTTCGCTTCTGCCTTCAGGCGGAGTGATCGAGAACAGCATTTCGCGGCAGCATTCGCGAAAACCGCAAGACTCAAACAGCCGCCGACCGGCGTCATTGGCGGAGGCCGTCTGCAACCGCACCTGGCTGACTCCCAGAGCAGCAAAGCGTTCAATGGCAAGCAGAGTAAGCTGCCGACCAATGCCCTCGTGCCGGAAATCCTCTTCGACCCACAGGTCATGAATCCAGCCGCACCGCGGCATCCAATAGATCGGGATTTCCTTCTCGACCGTGCCCACCAGATACGCCACAAGCCGTGTCTGGCCCGGTGGACCGGTTTCGGCGACGAGAAAGACGCTTTCCGGATCGCTGCAGCGGGCGCGCAGCCAGGGGTCATAAGAGCGGGTGGGATCACCTTTCAATCCGAACCGTTCCCGATCCCACTGCTCATGCAGCGCGGCGATCTGGCGGACCATCGTCAGAACGGCCGGCACGTCGGCGGTTGTGGCGGGGCGGTAATTCATACCGGTTTGCCCAGATGCCTGCAGAAGAAGTTCAACCAGTTGCCTCCGAGGATGCCGGCGATATCCACATCGCTGAAGCCGGCATCGGCCAAGGCATTCCCGACGCGCGGCAAATCAGCGCTGCTGGCGATCTCCAGCGGGATCTGTTCCCTCCCGAGTCCGCCATCCATGTCGGTACCGAGGCCGACGTGCGCGGCGCTGCCGGTGATGTCGCAGACGTGCCGGAAGTGTCGCACCACATCGGCCAGCACGGCGCGGCGCGTGCCTGCTTCCGACGGGGGCAGCAGAAACCTGTCATAAAAATTGATGCCGATCACTCCGCCGCGGCTGGCAATGGCGCGAATCATGTCGTCCGAAAGCTGTCGATCGGTCGGCACGATCGCCCGACAATTGGAGTGGCTGGCGATCACCGGCCGTTCCGTGGCTTCCAGCAGCTCCCAGAAGGCCTGCTCCGCCAGGTGCGAAGCGTCGTGAACGATCCCCAGCCGGTCAAACTGGCCTGCGAGCCGGCGGCCGAAGTCGGTTAATCCCCCCGGTTCGCCGGTTCCGCCGGCAGCGCGGGTGCGCTTCCAGGCCATGCCCACGACGCGAAGCCCCAGATCGAACCAGTCGTTGACGTCTTCGGGGGTGCGCAGGGGGTCTGCGCCTTCCAGCAGCAGCACGGCGGG
>JAVQWE010000144.1:0-6822 GCA_033579175.1 Phycisphaerales bacterium
AGGAACGATGCGAGCGTCACAGAAGGCGAGAAACACTACGGAGCCCTTCCGGATTGCTTTTTCAGGCCGGACGGGAACTCGGATGCGCTGCGGCGGAGTCCTTGAAGGCTGGTAAGTCTTGGCGGCGGGTTGGAGAATCGGGATAATCCTGCGACTTTGAACGCTGCTCCCAGCCGCATCCTCGTTGTGCAGCCCAACTGGGTGGGTGATGCCGTCATGGCCACACCCGCGTTGCGCGCCTTACGGGAGTTGTATCCGGATGCGCAGATCAGTTACCTGCTGCGTCGGTACGTGAAACCGATCTATACCGGGCTTCCGTTCGCTGACAAGCTGATCACGTATCGCACCGGCCGAACCGACAAGAAGGCCGGCAAAGGGCAGTTTCTGGAGCTGGCGGCCCGTCTGCGGACGCGAAGGTTCGATATGGCGATCCTGCTCAGCAACAGCTTCCGCAGCGCGCTGGTCTGCAAGATGGCGGGAATCCGGCGGATTGTGGGCTATGACCGCGACGGGCGAGGATTCCTGCTTTCGGATAAGCTCGTGCCTTTCAAGGATCGGGGGAAGTACGTCCCCTCACCGATTGTCAAGTACTACCTTGGCGTGGTCCATTATCTCGGCTCAAACCATCGCGATCTTTCATTGCAACTGGCGGTGACACCCCACGAGCGTAATGAGGCGGCGCAAATTCTTGTCAGATCTGGGCTTGCAGCAGATTTGGAGCGACCTGCGGCAACGGGTCGGCCTCCGTTGGTGGTGCTCAACCCCGGAGCGCAATACGGGTCGTCCAAGCTCTGGCCGGCACGATCGTTTGCCAGGCTGGCCGACAAGCTGATTGATCAACTGGGAGCGACCATCCTGATCAGCTCGGCACCGAAGGAACGCTCGATCGTCACAGAAATCCTCAGCTCCATGCGCAATTCAGCAATTGATTTGCAGAATAACGGCCTCACCTTGGGGGCCTTGAAGGAAATCGTCCGACGGTGCGACCTGATGATCACCAACGACACCGGGCCACGGCACATCGCGGCGGCATTCGGGGTGCCGGTCGTGACCATTTTCGGACCCACCCACCCGGAGTGGACCGAAATCTACTTCGATAAAGAGCGGAAAGTCTCCGTGCCGGTGCCGTGCGGTCCCTGCCAGCTCAAGAAGTGCCCTCTCGATCACCGCTGCATGACCTCCGTCACCCCTGATATGGTCTTCACCGCCGCCTGCGACCTGCTCAAACCGCATGCAGTATCTGCGTGAAATCAGACTCTCTCGCTGCTCCGTGCGGCTGCGTTCTGGGCGGCAGCGCAATCGGATATGATCCGGTGGTCCGGCAGCGGGTTGGAACTCTCAAGACGAGCGCATCCATGCAGAAAGTTCTCGCAGTTGTCAGTGTTCTGGGAAAGGACCAGAAAGGGGTCGTGGCGCAATTCGCCACGTACATGGCCGATCGCGGCATTAACATCGAAGACATTGCCCAGCACGTGGTGCGCGGCTTTTTCGTCATGGACATGCTGGTGGATCTGGCCGATCTGAAGTGCGATCTGTCGGACCTGATCACCGGACTGATTGATCTCGGCCGACGCATCGGCATGGAGGTGCGCGTTCACCTGCATAACCAGCGGCGCGAGAAACGGCTGGTGATTCTCGCCAGCCGCGAGCCGCACTGCCTGGCCCAACTGCTCTCTGACTTCCGGGAAGGCCGCCTCCACGGCCGGATTGCTGCGGTGTTGTCGAACCATGAGCATCTTCGGTCGCTGGCAGAAAGCGCCGGGGTTCCGTTTGAGTCACGATCCTCCGATGAGCCGGAGGCCCACTTCAAATGGCTTGGCGGCCGCCTGGCTGAGCTGGCGCCGGACGTTGTCGTCCTGGCCCGTTACATGCGCATTCTCCCGCCGGCGATCGTGCGGGCATACCCCGACCGTATCATCAACATTCATCCCTCGCTGCTGCCCTATTTTCCGGGCGCTGCGCCCTACAAGCAGGCCTATGAGTCGGGAGTTCGCGTGCACGGCTGCACTGCGCATTTCGTTACTGAACAGCTTGACGAAGGCCCGGTCATCCTGCAGGACGTGTTTCATATCAACGTCGGGACTGACACACTCGAGGACGTCAAACGCAAGGGGCTGGAACTGGAGGGACGCGTTCTCAGTCGGGCAGTACAGCTCTTTCTCGACGAAGAGCTGGTGGTGGTCGATGGAAAAGTGATTTTCAAGCCGGGGATCAGCCGGTTCTTTTCCGCCAGGTGACCTTGCGGCCGGAACGAGTGCATCGTGTCTGCTCCTGGTCGCGCCGATCCAACCGGAACACGGCTGCAGCCCTGATCGGGCCGGCAATGCCTTTTCGGGCCGCTGCGCCAACGGCCGAACGCCCCAGCCCTGCAGTCGGGTACGTTTTCCGAAGGTCGAACCGCTTGGTGTCTGTTGCCGAGGCGCTACAATGGCGGAGTGTTCCGCATCGAACCGCAATTCGTTGAGCTTTTCCGGCATATCGGATTGAACGATGCGTGCTCGGCGTTTGAGCACCCGTGCATCCGCGTCTGGCGCTCGATCCGCGAGCGCGAGAACGCAACGATTGACGCCCGGCACCCCGACGGACGTCCTGTACGCCTGCATCTGAAACGGGACCGAACGCCACAGGCCGATGCCTCCGCGGGTGCCGAGGCCAGCAACCTTCTGGCGCTGGCGGCCCGCGGCATACCCACAGCCCCGTTGGCGGCGTACGGCTGGCTCGCAGACAACCGTTCGGTGGTGATCACCGAAGACCTTGTCGGCTATGTCCCGGCCGACAGGCTGATCCGCGACGGCACGCCGTTTGCCTCGCTGATCGAACCCACTTCGCGGCTGGTGGCGCGCCTGCACGGAGCCGGAGCGTATCACCGCGATCTGTACCTCTGCCACTTGATGGTTCGACCCGACGACCGGGACGTTCGGCTGATCGACTGCGCCCGGGTGCTCTTTGATCCCTGGTTTCGCCGACGCTGGCAGCGGAAAGACCTGGCCCAGTTCGTTCACAGTGCCCGCGAACTGGGGGTGTCGCCGGAGCAGATCAATCAATGGCTCGACTCCTACGGCCGTTTCCGCGGCCGAATGCTCTCGGGATGGCAGCGGTTCGGAATTGATCGCAAGGCGAGGTGGATTGCACGGCACGATCAGCGTCTTCGCAAGCGACAACCCCATCGAAACATCTCAATCCCCGATGCAGCGTAGGCACTGGCCTGCCCAGCCAGAGCCGGCGCTGGCGGGGGCCGGGTCAGGAACCCGTGTCCGGTTGAGGTTGTGCGCGACGTGTTGACGGACTGTGTCAGCTCGCGATCCGCCGCCGAAACGGGTTTTCTCGAGCATCGGAGATGCTTGCCAGCCTCTGCCCAACCGGCACAATGCACGCCGCTTGAAGATCGGGTTGATCATTCTCCACGCCGACGCGCGTCGCGGGGGCGCCGAGAAATACACTCTCGACCTTGCGCGTTCTCTGGCCCATCGTGGGCACGATGTCACCCTGCTGGCCAGCTCGTTTCATGAGCCTCCCTGGGAAGTGAAGCAGATCCTGTGCGATGCCCGCGCCCTGACGCGCGCCTGGCGCTACGGCCGGTTCCTCTCGCAACTCGACATGCATCTGCAAAGCCACAGCTTTGACGTGTTGCACGCGATGCTGCCGGTGAACCGGTGCGACCTGTATCACCCTCACGCGGGTCTGGCCGCTGAGGTGCTGGCGACAGGCCATCTGATGCATCGGACCCGCCTCATGCAGAGCGCCGCTCGACTCGCCAATCGATTCAACGCGCGTCGGCAGATGTTCGCGGCGGTGGAACGACGGATGCTGTCTGCGCCGCTGCCGCCGATGATCCTATGCCTCAGCGAATATGTTCGCCGGACCGTCCGCGGTCGCTATGCCATGGATGAGCAACTGCTTCCGGTGCTTTTCAACGGGGTGGACGTGCGTCATTTCGATCCCCGGCGCGACCCGGAGGCCGGAGCCGGGGTTCGTGCTCGACTGCAACTGTCGCACGACAACATCGTGGGGCTGATCATCGCACAGGACTTTCATCGCAAGGGACTGGATACCGCGATCAAGGCCCTGGCCCGCGTTCCAGACCCGCGGCTGAAGCTGCTGGTGGTAGGGCGGGATCGGGCAGTTCCTTTCCAGAAGCTGGCGTCCAGGCTCGGGGCCGAAAAACGCGTGATTTTTGCCGGACCGGCGGGCGACCCGTATGCGTACTATCGGGCGGCCGACTTTTTTGTCCTGCCGACGCGGCATGATCCGTGCAGTCTCGTAGTCCTGGAGGCGCTGGCCATGGGGGTTCCGACGATCACTTCGTCGGCCAACGGCGCGGCGGAGGTGATCACGCACGGGTTGGACGGACTGATCGTGCCCGATCCGAACGACGTTCCACGTCTGACCGAGGCGATGAAGGCGATGCTCGATGAGCGACGGCGAGACACCATGTCGCAGGCTGCCCTGATGCTTCGCCCGAAGCTTTCGTATGATGAGCACATCAAGTCCCTTTTGGAGCTTTACCAGCGAGCCATCACCCGCAAACGCCGCCCGACTTCAAGGGTTTGATCAGCCGGCGCAACACCGGTGGAAGGGTTGGCGATTGGGACCGATCTGCAGACGGTTGCATCCGTGCAGGTGATTGGTTTCACTGCGTGGGGAGGCAGTTGATCGGCGGGTGGTCCGCCCAAAGCCGTGAAAGAGGCACGAGTGTCCAAGACAGCCATTTCGATCTTTCGAAGGACGATTCGCGACCGCTTCGAGGTGATCGAGCCATACGTCCGCGGACGCCAGGTGCTCGATCTGGGCTGTGTCGATTCACGGAAGGCCCGTCACAACGCGCAGCAGCGGTTTGAATACAAGGCCAACCTGCTGCACAAACTGATCGCCAGTGTCAACCCAGGGGTGATCGGGGTGGACATCGATCCGGATGGCGCGCAAGTGCTTAATCAGCAGGGGTTTACGGTGTTGGTGGAGGACGTGGAAACGATGGATCTTTCCCAGCAGTTCGACACCATCGTCGCCGGAGAGATCATCGAGCATCTGGAAAACCCCGGCCGGTTCCTGCGGAACATGCATCGGCACCTCAAACCCGGGGGGGTGATCATCCTCTCTACCCCAAATCCCTTCTACGCCGGCAGCGCTTGGAAGATCTGGCGGTATGGCGTGCCGGCGGTTCACGAGGAGCACATGGGCTGGCAGGATCCGGTCACGTTGACGCAACTGCTGAAAAGAACAGGGTTTACGCCAATCGAAGGCTATTGGGTGCAGCCGCCCGCCAGTTTTTGGAAAACCTGGAAACGGTTGTTTCGCGCGTATTTTTCTCACACGTTTCTGATCATCGCCAGGAAGCCTGAGGCCGCCGGAAGCGAAGCAGAAATCATCGGAGCTGCCGGGGGATCGGCGCCGCTTACCAGTCCAGCGGGCTGAGCCAGGCTTCCGCCAGACGATCAACCGGTTCATCGATCGACACCCGCTCATGTGCCGTCACGACGAGCCGCGGTTCGGGGATAACCTCGCCGAGCGCAATCAACTCGATTCCGTCGGCCGACAACCCCGCCCGGGCCTCGGCGAAGCGATCTTTCGGCAGTTCCAGGAGATATTCCCCCAGCCGTGAAGCGAACCACCAAGCCGGGTCGCGCGGGTGCTGATCGACCAACGCCAGCCCAAGTCCCGAGCCAATGCACATCTCCGCCGCCGCAACCAGCACGCCCCCTTCGCTGCTGTCGTGGCAGGCTCGAATCAGCCCCCTTGCAATCGCCGCCGATACGATCCGATGCACCAGGGCCAGATAGGGCAGTTCCGTGGAGCGGGGACGCACGAGCCAGAGGGAGTTGCCGGCCGACTTCAAGTCCATGGTGATGCAGTTACGCACATCTTCAAGAGTGCCGATGGCACTGATCAGCAGCGTGTTGGGGATGCGAATGACCGTGCCCGTCGCGGTGTCAGTAAACTGATTGTTGAGCGAGTCTTTGCCACTGATGAAAGGCAGGCCGTATGCCTTGGCCGCGTCATGGCAGGCTTCACAGGCACGAACCAGGGCGCCAAGCGTTCGCTCGTCTTCCACGCTCGGCCAGCAGAAGTTATCCAGCAGAGCCAGCCGGCGTGGATTTCCACCGACGCAGACGGCGTTGCGAACCGCTTCGTCGATCGAGGCAATCGCCATTTCATAGGGATTCTCAATGTGCGGCGCAAGCCCGCAGGAGATGACGACGCCTCGGAACGAGCCGAGTTTCGGGCGGATGACGGCGGCATCGCCGGGTCCGCGCTGATGGGGGCCAACCAGCGGCTTGATCACACTGCCGGCCTGCACCTCATGGTCATATTGCCGGATGATCCAATGCTTGCTGGCGACATTGGGGTGTGAAAGAGCCGACAGCAGGGATGACGACAATGACAGCTCCTGTGCAGAGCCTGACGGAATGAACTCCGGTGCAGCAAGGTGCTCGGCGGGCTTTGTCGAGCCGGGGGATGGCACGATCGCGCGTCGCCGGGGCATGGGAATGCCCTCATGCAGGAACTTCATGGAAAGGCGCCCGACTTCGGTGTTCTGGAAGCGCAACACCAGATCGGCGCGGTCGGTTCCGAAGGTGCCGATAACGGCCGCCTCAACGTCCTCGCTCGCCGCAAGTGCAAGCAGATTCTGCACTTGCGCTGGAGGCACGGCCAGCACCATGCGTTCCTGAGACTCACTGATCCAGATTTCGTCGTACCGCAGGCCGGCGTATTTGAGCGGCACCTTCTCCAGGTCAACCGTTGCACCGATTTCAGAACCCATCTCCCCGACGGCGCTGGATAACCCCCCCGCTCCGCAGTCGGTGATGGCGTTGAACAGACCTC
>JAVQWE010000145.1:0-6815 GCA_033579175.1 Phycisphaerales bacterium
CGACCGCGCCGCTGTGCCGTCCCTCCGGTCCGATTCGTTCAGAAACGACGCAACCCCTTGAAAAGTCAAGGGGTTGTGAGCGAATGCCACCAATTGGCTTGAGCGAGCGCGACGGGACTCGAACCCGCAACCACCGGATCGACAGTCCGGTACTCTAACCAATTGAGCTACGCGCCCTTCCGAGTCACGCAAGATATTGTATGCCCCGAACCTGTCAAGAGCGCAGAGGCTCTGACGGCGATTCCCCCGTCGCCCGATACCATCGTTCCCATGGTCGTCGCGGGAATTGATGAGGCCGGTTACGGGCCCGTGCTCGGACCGCTCGTGGTCGGGTGCTGTGCCATCGCGTCGCCAGCTCTCGCCGCCCAAGGGCGGAGTGCGACCGTCGGCGCGCCACCGGCGGTGGGTGATGTGTCGTGCCGGTGGGCTGGCGAGCCGTCGCGCCTGCCCGACGGAGCGGATTGCCCCGGTGAGCCTTCCGGTGCGAAGCTGCAGAACGATCGGGCCTCCGGCGAAGGTCACGGGGCTGCGGCTGCGCCTGTGGGCTTGTGGCCCGACCATTGGACGGCTTTGCGTCGCATCGTCGATCGCCGGACCAATCCGCGAAAGCTTCAGATCAACGACAGCAAGATCGTTTATACACCCGCCGCCGGGTTGCGGGCGCTGGAACAGTCGATTCTGGCGATTGCCACGTGCCGCTTCGGGCAACTGGAGAGTCTGGAATCGCTTCTGCGCGCCGTCGCCCCGGGTGCACCGGGGGAACTTGCGGCGCATCCGTGGTATCAACCGGAGGATTCCGAGCCGTTTCCGCTGGAGATCGATCGTGCGTCGGCTGCGATCATGGCTAACGCGCTGAAAGTCGAGCTGGACGGGTGTGGATACTCTCTTGCCCATATTGCCGCCGAGATCGTGCCCGAACTTCGACTCAACCAGATGTTCCGGCAGACGCGGAACAAGAGTTCCACGCTGTTTTCGCTGACGGCGATTCACATTGACGCGCTGCTGAAGCGTTTTGCCGGGAGCGATCTGGTGATCGTCTGCGACCGGCAAGGCTCGCGCGAGCACTACGGACGACTGTTGCGTCTTCTGTTTGAGCCCTGGGATCTGGTGATCGAGCGCGAGGATGAGCAGCGCAGCGAGTACGTGCTGTCGCGTTCCGGCCGCTGTGCCCGGCTGGTGTTCGCCACCCGCTCCGAATCCACCTGCCTTCCGACCGCCGTCGCTTCGATGCTCAGCAAGTATCTGCGTGAGGTGCTGATGCGCCGTTTCAACCGGTTCTGGCGGCGGCACGTTCCGCGGCTGGCTCCGACGGCCGGTTATTACACCGACGGCATGCGTTTTCTGCGAGAGATTGACGCCAAGCGCCGGGAACTGGGGATCGAACCCTGGCAACTGGTGCGTTCGCGCTGACGGGTTTGTCGAGCGTGCCCCGGACGGATAAGGTGAGCCGCTCAGGCTGGCGCGGGAGGTGGTCATGCCCGTTGAGAAATGGTCAGAGAAGATCAGCATCGTGCATCTGGGGACCGATCCGCAGTTCACCGATGATCTGGTGGGGCTGGAATCGGCCCTGGCGCGTGGCATGACCGATGTCATTCTGGATTTCACCGGGGTGCAGTTTCTCAACAGCTCCAACCTGTCGCGGCTGCTGCGCCTGCGCAAGTCGCTGGTGGAGGGGGGGCGTCGTCTGGTGCTCTGCGGGCTGAGCACCAAGGTCTGGGGGGCCTTCATCGTAACCGGGCTGGACAAGGTGTTTGAGTTCAGCGAGGCGGTCCCCACCGCGCTGGCCACCCTGCAGCTGGAGAGGTGACGATTCAGCGGACGAACGGAATCAGGTACAACAGCTCGGCCGCCAGAATCGTGATCGCCGCCCGACTGCGCGTCCAGAACCAGTACCAGGCGGTGGCCAGCAGCAGGCACAGGACGATCAGGACAAAATCCCGGTTGGTGTTCCAGATGGGGAAGTGCTGGCTGATCCAGTTCGACACCGTGCTTCCGATGGATGCGAGCATGTGTTCTCCTGCCTTGCCGGATTCTACCCCCGCCTGCGAGCCCCGTCGGGATTCTCCACTCCCCGAGGGAGAAAACCGCTTCCGGCGCGGTGCGTCTGTAGCGGGCATGACAGGAAGGACCGGTCAATAACTCATGTGCCGGAACTATCGGACTCTTCTGGTTGCGGTGGTGATGTTCGTTTCCACCGCCTGCGCACAGCTCACGCAGCCGGCGCTGCCTCCCGGAACCCGACTGCTGGAGGACCTTTCCTACGTGCCGGAGGGACATCCCCGGCAGAAGCTCGATCTGTACCTTCCTCCCAAACCGGAAACTCCCCTGCCTGTCGTGGTGTGGATTCACGGCGGGGGATGGTCCAGTGGGAGCAAAGACAACCCCCCGGCCGTCCGACTCACCTCCCAAGGCTACGCGGTCGCCAGCATCAACTATCGATTGACCGATTCGGCCACCTTCCCCGCGCAGATTCACGACGCCAAGGCAGCCATCCGCTGGCTTCGTGCCCACGCCGATCACTACGGGCTCGATCCCGCGCGCATCGGTGTGTGGGGCGCCTCGGCCGGGGGACAACTGGCGCTGCTGCTGGGCGTCGGAGCCGACGTGCCGGAGCTGGAAGGCACGCTCGGAGAACATCGGGATCAGTCGTCGCGTGTCGCCTGCGTCGTGGATTACTTCGGAACCGTCGAATTCCGCAAGCCGAAGGAATTTCCTCTGAACAACAACCGCATCAGGTACCTCGGGGGGACCAGTGAAGAGCGACCCGAGCTGGCCGCTCTGGCCACCCCGCTGAGCCACATCACCCCGGATGATGCGCCAGTCCTGATCGTGCATGGTGACGCCGACAACACCGTCACCCTCAGTCACAGTCTGGCGTTGCGCGAGGGGCTTGAATCGGTGGGCGTGGAGGTGAAGCTGATCACCCTTCCCGGTGCCGGTCACGGTGGACCGGCGTTTCACACACCCCGGATCAACGCGCAGGTTGATGAATTCCTTTTCCGACACCTCAAAGCCCCGGCGCGCCCATGATCGCACAGCCCCGCGGGCAGGTCGGATGTGGTCTGGAGTCGGGCTCGTCCGGGCAGTTAACGTGTGTCGGTGCGTCAGGGCCCGTTGTGCGGTCGCTTGTGCTTTGCCCGATGATTTGATGAAAACGCCCAAAACCGCACAATTCCGCACAATCCGCGCGGTCGGCAGCATCATTGCCCAAGCCCGGCAGCTCTCATCGTCCGGACAGACACCGTATCCGGGATAGAGCCCTCGCCAGGAATGAGCCGGTGGGGACAGGACCGGATCGTTCCTACGATTCGGGCGCGAGAGTCGGGCCGGCAACGGTTGTGCTGACCGTGCTGAACCGCTTCTGGCGACGTCCCCGGGAGCCATCGTAGCCACGTACATCATCCCTCCGGTTGCAGTATCCACGCACACTGCTCTTACCAACTCCGGTTGCGCTGCGCCCGGGGCCGCACCTGCGCGCAGCGCCCGCGGGAAAGACCGTAGGAACATCAGGAGAATCCGAAGAAGAGCTTGCGGATTTTTCTCCAGCCGTCGTTGCGCGCCTCGGCGACCGGCAGCGCAGCGCCAATGCGACGAAGCCCGATCGCTTGACAATCGGGAATTTCCGTGCAACCATATATCCGGATAAACGGATGGATTGCGGCTGGTCCCGGCACCGGTGTCGGGATCGTAGCGGGTCCGGTTTCTTTTACGTTGGAGCACGCGTATGGCTGCCGCAATCGCTCAGGCCCCCCAGACGGTTTCCCCCGCACAGTCCGGAAAGCTGGAATTCAAGGTCCGTGATCTTTCTCTGGCCGAGTGGGGTCGCAAGGAAATCATGCTCGCCGAGCAGGAAATGCCTGGGCTGATGGCCTGCCGGGAGGAATTCGCTCCGCGTAAGCCCCTGCAGGGGCTGAAGATCGTGGGATCGCTGCACATGACGATCCAGACGGCGGTGCTGATCGAGACGCTGTCGATGCTCGGGGCGGAAGTCCGGTGGTGTTCGTGCAACATCTTCAGCACCCAGGATCACGCCGCCGCCGCCGTCGTCGTCGGGCGCCCGGAGACCGGAGGCACCGTGGAAAACCCCCGCGGCGTGCCCGTTTTCGCGTGGAAGGGAGAGACGCTTCAGGAGTACTGGTGGTGCACCGAACGAGCCATCGACTTCGGCAACGGGCGCGGGCCGGATCAGATCGTCGATGACGGGGGCGATGTCACGCTGCTGATTCACAAGGGCGTGGAGTTCGAAAAGGCCGGGAAAGTCCCCGATGCCGGTCCCGACGACAGCGAAGAATGGAAGGTGATCCTCGAGCTGCTGCGCAAATCCCTGGCGGAGTCGCCCGGCAAATACACCCGCATCGCCAGCCAGGTCCGGGGGGTGAGCGAAGAGACCACCACCGGAGTCCATCGACTGTACGAAATGCAGAAAGCCGGGACCCTGCTGTTCCCGGCGATCAACGTCAACGACAGCGTGACCAAGAGCAAGTTTGACAACCTGTATGGCTGCCGGCATTCGCTGGTGGACGGGTTGTTCCGCGCCACGGATGTCATGCTGTCAGGCAAAGTGGCAGTGGTGCTCGGCTACGGGGATGTGGGCAAGGGCTGCGCCCAGTCGCTCCGGGGGCAGGGAGCACGGGTGATCATCACCGAAATCGACCCGATCTGCGCCCTTCAGGCGGCGATGGAGGGCTTTCAGGTGCTGACCCTCGAAGACGTGGTCGAAACCGCCGACATCTTCATCACCGCCACGGGCAACTTCAATGTGATTACCGTGGATCACATGCGGCGGATGAAGGACAAGGCGATCGTCGGCAACATCGGGCACTTCGACAACGAAATCGACATGGCCGGTCTGAACCGGCTGCTCAAGGCCGGCAAAGTCCGCAAGACCAACATCAAGCCGCAGTATGACATGTGGACCTTCACGGAGACCGGTCGCAGCATCCTCGTGCTTGCCGAGGGACGGCTGCTGAATCTCGGTTGCGCCACAGGCCACCCGAGCTTCGTGATGAGCAACAGCTTCACCAATCAGGTGATTGCACAGATCGAACTGGCAACCAACGTCGAAAAATACGACAAAGCGGTGTACGTCCTGCCCAAGCATCTGGATGAAAAGGTTGCGCGGCTGCATCTGGCGAAGCTGGGCGTGAAGCTGACCCGGCTCACCCCCGAGCAGGCAAAGTACATCGGCGTGCCCGTGGATGGCCCGTTCAAGCCGGCGCATTACCGGTATTGACCGGTGCGGTATGCGTACGCGCCGGCTGCGGCAGGGGTGCCGGGTCGGGGGCAGGTCAGCGCAGTTTCCCGCAAATCTCCGCGCCATCCCGGAGGGCGCGCGGCGCTGGGGTGTTGCAGATCGCTCAAAGGCCTTTTGTGCGAGCCGGTCTGCCTGCCACTTCCGGGTGACATCGACCGATCGAATCGCGCTCCGCTGACAGTATGCCGTCAGTGGCACCGGGTGGTTCTCGTTTGCCCCTCGAGCGGAAGGTATGATGAATCCTGCACGGCAGCAGAGGTTCCGGAATGCCCCGCCGTTACACGCGAATTCATCGTCTGCTGAAGATCATCATGCTGATTCAGTCCGGTGACGGGTGGAGCTGTTCCCGTCTGGCAAGGGAGTGCCGAGCCACGCAGCGGACGATCTACCGGGACCTGAAGGAGCTTGACGGCGCGGGTGTGCCCCTGTTTTTCGATTCAGAAACCGGGGGATACCGCATCCGCGCGGATTTTTTCCTCCCCCCGGTGCAACTGACGCTGGAAGAAGCACTGGCGATTTCGGCGTTGGCAGAGCACGTGGCTTCCCGGGAGCAGATTCCCTTCCTCAGGCCGGCCGCTCGGGCGCTGGCCAAGCTGCGAGGACAGCTCCCGCCGGTCCTCCGGCGCGAGCTGGCCCGGCAGGAATCGCAGATTTCGATTCAACTGGCGGCGGCCAATCCGCCGGAGGCGGCGGCGGATGTGTACACCCGGGTTTCGCAGGCGCTGGCGCGGCGGGTAGCATTGCGCTGCCGCTACGATTCGGCCGGTGCGCGCAGCGCCGGCGCCGCCGAGACCTCGGGGGAGACCCGTCACAGCTCGCGCGCCGCCGATGAGGAATTCCTGTTCAGGCCCTATTGCCTGTTCTTCTCCACCCGCGCGTGGTACGTGCTGGGCTACCACGGTGGCCGCGGGGAAGTGCGCTGTCTGAAGTTGAACCGGTTCAATGCAATCAGGCTGACGAAGGAGTCGTATGAAATCCCGCGGACGTTTTCCCTGGAAAAGCACCTGGGCAACGCCTGGCGCATGATCCGCGGGAAGACACGCTATCAGGTGGAGCTGATCTTCGATCGCGAATTTGCCGACACCGTCTCCGACACGCAGTGGCACCGCACGCAGCAGATCCGCTGGCTCGAGGACGGATCGATCTGCTTCACCTGTACCGTGGACGGGCTGGAGGAGATTGTCTGGTGGGTGCTGAGCATGGGGCCGCATTGCCGGGTGGTGCGCCCCCCCGAGCTGCGACAGCAGGTGCGCGAGCTGGCGCGGCAGATCGTGGCCTTGTACGACGACGCACCGGACGCCAGGACCGGCGACGCACGCCGCGGGCGCGTCACCATCGGATGAGAACGGAGCCGTTGTGCACAGGTTTGAGCGATCGCCTCGGAAGCACAATCCGGCCGTGCCGGGGGATCAGGCGTCTCGTCGGGCGCGGCGCGCGATGCGCCTGGCCTTGCGCGCATTGCTCCAGAGCGCTGCGCGCCGACGGCAGATCAGCCTTCCCAATCTCCTTCGTCTGCATCAGCGCCACGCCGGGGATGGTCCTGATGCCCAGCAGGCGCGCA
>JAVQWE010000146.1:0-6801 GCA_033579175.1 Phycisphaerales bacterium
GTCGATCCGGTCCGATCAGGCCGAGGGGCTTGCGGTGGAAGGCACGGCGCGCGCGGTGCAATTGTTGTTCGAGCCTGCGGCGGCCGACGCTCGCGGAGCCGGCCCGTTGACCGCCCGCCAGATCCGGCAAGTGATGCTGCTGGGAAATGTCCGGTTCGACGGCTTGCGATACGAGCCGTCAGGGGCGCTGGTCCAGAGAATGCACCTGTTCTGTGAGAAGCTGGGATACCGACCATCGGATGGGCAAATCACCGTGCCTGTCGGGGGACGGATGTTACTGGAAGACCGGCGCCCGACTCCCACCGCCGAGGTCGGTTCCGTGGCCACTCCCCGTGGTGCCACTGCCTTTCGCTGGAGTGACGGACTCCAATACGACCCGCAAAAGCTCGAAGCCAGGATGTCGGGTAACGTGCTTGTGGTGCACCGGCCGACCGATACTTCAGCCCGCGACCTGCGGCTGAATGCCGACCTGGTGACCGCCGAGCTTCTGGCACCTTCTGATGCGAGGGCGGTGGCTGTTGGGGATCCCTCCACCGCCCAATTGAAGCGAGTGACGGCCCGGGGACAGGTCCGGTTCAATTCCGATCGCCTGGAGTTCCTTGCCTCGGAGGTCGAGCTGCGACCGCGGGACGACCTGCTGATCGCCCGCGGCACCCCTGGTTCGCCGGCGGTGCTGATGGATCCGGAGGGCCTCAGTCGTGGCAGTTTTGCGGAGCTGTGGTTGAACATCAGGACTCAGGAATCCCACTTGAAGGACTTCCGGGCCAGCATTCGACGATGAAACGTGAATTCTTTCAAGCGGTATTCTCTTCCGGCCAGCGGCTGCCCGAGCATATCGCCACGGGCAATCCCGCCCAGCAGGAGCGTTGGAGGTCGATGGTTGCCCGGGCAAAGCTCAGTCCGGAGCAGCGGGCCACCGTCGAGTCGTTCACTCGACCTGTCAACCTGCTGATCATCAGTGGTGTCTGGTGCGGCGATTGCATTGAGCAGATTCCCCTGATCCAGGCGATCGCCGACGCCAGTGGAGGAAGAATTGCCGTCCGAATCGTCGATCGCGATCAACACCCTGAGCTGTCCAGCAGATTCCGCCTGAATGCCGGGGCGCGGGTGCCCGTGGTCATCTTTCTGTCAGAGGATTTTGAATTCTGCGGGGTGTACGGAGATCGGACGCTTTCCCGATATCGCCGTCTGGCGCGGCAGCAGATCGGTTTGGCCTGTCCGCTTGGAGAGGCCCCGGAATCCGAGGACGAACTGCGGCAGACGACACAGGACTGGTTGAACGAAATCGAGCGCATTCACTGGATGCTTCGGCTCAGCCCGCGACTGCGCCAAAAGCACGGGGATTGAGTACTTTCCACTTGCACGACGGCGGCGCGCTGACCGACGCTCGACAATTGGCCGATCCGCGGCTACATGCAGGTGCAATGGATTTAACGCCGAAACCCGTTTCTGCCTCGGCCGTCAATGACCAGACGGCCATCGTGTTTCCCGATGATCTGAATACCCTCGGCACGCTCTTCGGGGGAAGAGTGATGGAGCACTGCGACAAGATTTGTGCTGTCGTGGCCAAGCGCCATTCAGGGGTGAACTGTGTCACCTTGGGAATAGACTCGGTAAGGTTTCTGGCATCGGCCCGCCACGGAGACATCCTGGTCTTCAAGGCTGCGGTCAACCGGGTCTGGAGAACCAGCATGGAAATCGGGGTCAAGGTACTGGCGGAAGACTTCCGGTCGATGCGGGCGCAGCACATCGTGTCGGCCTATTTTACGTTCGTGGGGGTTGATGAGCAGCTCCGGCCGGTGCCGATCCCTCCAGTCGTACCGCAAACCCCCGACGAGCAGCGTCGCTATGCGGCCGCCGAAGCCCGACGACTCATGCGGCTCAGGCTGCAGGGCCGTGCCTGAATGAACAATGGATTTTCTCCCCAACAGCCGATACAAACTCAAGACGGACGGTACGGACGCCGTCTGCCTATTCCACGGAGGCGCAGCGATCGCGAGGGCATGGATGGCTCGATTAATTCCCCTGTTGTTGATTTCCCTGTGGATCGGCATCGCGGGCTGTCAGGCACCGACCAGCGCGGAAATGCCGGCCCCGAATTTCAATGCCCCCCCGTTGGCAACGGCGCCGCAACAGCGGATCGATGCCTGGCGCCCGGGTGCAACTCCGGCGCCGGGGATGGAGCGAATGCCGACGGTTCCGAGGGAGTGGCTGGTTTCTGCCCCTGCCCGCCCATGGCGGTGGATTGTCATCCATCACTCGGCGACCGCCAGCGGCTCCGTCGCAGCCTTTGATCGGCTGCATCGCCAGAAGGGCTGGGATGAGTGCGGCTACCACTTTGTCATTGGTAATGGAAATGGCAGCGGCGATGGACAGGTGGAAGTCGGCTCGCGCTGGCGGAAACAGAAGTGGGGGGCACACGCAAAAACCCCTGACAACCGATTCAACGAGTTCGGCATCGGCATATGCCTGGTGGGGAATTTCGAGCAGTCGCGGCCGACCCCGCGCCAGCAGGAGGCTCTGGCGCGGCTCGTGTCCTATCTGATGCGTACCTATGGGATATCCTCCGGCAACGTTCTGGGGCATCAGGACACCGGCAAATCCACGGCCTGCCCCGGACGATTTATGAATGTTGCCGTGGTTCGACGGATGGCGGCCGAGGCACTGGCCCGTGAAGGCAGGGCATCTGGGGGGAATCCGGTGGCCAGCGTCGAGACAGAACTGCTTCGGCCGCTTCGTTGAGGCGTCAGGCCTTCAGGAGCAATTCAGCCAGCAGCAGGTCGGCGGGTCGTGTGATCTTCAGATTGCGTTCTTCCCCCTCGACCAGCCGAACCGGTCGGCCGATCAGTTCCAGCAATTGCACGTCGTCGGTGACCTGCTCAAGGGGGATGGGGCATCGCCGATATGCCTCCAACAGGTCCGCCCGGCGCATGATCTGAGGGGTCTGCACCGCCCACAATTCCTGACGCGGCAAGGTTCCCGCTACCGTCGCGGGCAGGGGGCCGCTCGCACGCTTGATCGTAGCCGCAACGGGCACGGCCGGCGCCGCAGCTCCGCAGCGCAGCGCTTCCTCGATTACCCGATCAATCAACCCTTGCGAAACCAGCGGCCGGGCGGCATCGTGCACGGCGATCCACTCAATCCGCTCATCCACAGCCGCCACAGCCAGTTCCACGGTCTGAGCGCGGCTCGTGCCGGGGGGGGTCACCGTCAGGCCAGCCCGTGCTGCCATCATGCGACCGGCAATGATAATCTGGGTAATTTCGGGCCGTCCCTCAAAGGCGGCGATCGCACGATCCAGCACGGATTTTCCGTCGATCAGTGCCCCCAGCTTGTCTCCCCCGAAACGTGAGCCGGAACCCCCCGCGGCGAGGATAACCGCCAGTTTCCCCATAGCTCAGGTGGCGCTGCGCGAACTGCTCTTGTCGCGTCGGCTTGCAGCGGCCGGCCGCCGGTCGCCGATCCGACCGAAAATCATCTTTCCGTTCGGGTTCTGGCGGACATTGGTCACGGTGATTTCAACCTCCTCATGAAGGCGGGCTTTCCCATCCTCAACGACCACCATGGTTCCATCCTCGAGATAGCCCACACCCTGCTCTGGCAGCTCACCCGGCTTGGAGATCTGCACGGTCAGATGGTCGCCGGGAAGAGCATGGGTCTTCAGCCGCGTGGCCAGTTCGTTCAGGTTGATCACGTCCACTCCCTTGACGCGCGCTTCCTGCGCCAGAGGGACATCGGTGGTCATGATCTTGGCGTTGAGCTGAAGTGCCAGTGCGATCAGACGGTCATCCACGTCCGCAACCGACTGGTCTTCCCGTGCGCGAGTGTCGTAGATGCGGCAGGGTACTCTCGAGTTGTTTGACAGCCTCTGCAGAACCTCCTGCCCATGCTTCCCGCGGTTGCGCTTGGACCTGTCGTTGCTGTCGGCGAGCGTGCGAAGCTCCTTCACCACGAACTGCGGCACCAGCAGCTCGGTTTCGAGGATGCCGGTTTCCACCAGATCGGCGATGCGTCCGTCGATCAGCACGTTGGTGTCCAGCAGAATCGGGCGGGCGCCCTTGGTCTGCTTGCTGAATTCGACATACGGCACAATGAAGCGGAAATCGTCCCCCGTTTGGAGCACGAAGCTGATCGCGTAATAGCAGCAGGCGGTTCCCACCAGCAGGTTGACAAACTGGATTGTCGCTGCCCGCTGCGCATCCGTCACCGCCACGTTCGAGACCGAATTGATGTAAGAAACCACGTAGTGCACCAGCAGGGTCACCACAAAGCTCAGTGCATACGCCGCCAGAACACCCACCACCAGCCCGGTGAACACACTCGAAAACACCAGCAGCTTCCGACGGGGGGCCAGAATGTCCGTGCAGATGATGAAGACCGCCAGCGAAAGCGCGATGGCAATCGATAGCCACGTGTACTGGCCCAGCGGCTCCCCCGGGTCGAGGACGAACGTCCACCCCACAGCCGCCATCAGCAGGACGAACAACGCTCGCAGGACTGTCAGGACCATCCGTTCGGCCCGCCTTACCTTGCGCCGTCAGAAGTGCCCTTTGGAGTATACCCTCGCGACGGGCAAATCGCTACGCAGTATGCCGCACCAGCCAGAGCACCACGAGCCCGAGAAAGATCCGATATACCGCAAAAGGCACAAAACTATACCGGCGAATGTAAGACATGAACGCCGCGATCACTCCCCAGGCGACCAGATATGAAGTGAGCGTCCCCACCGCCAGCAGCAGAGCCTGTTGCAGCGTCAGCCCCCGGCCCGCCTGCACCATCTTGATCAGCGAAAAGCTGCATGCAGCGAACATCGAAGGAATGGCCAGGAAGAAGCTGAATTCCGCCGCCGCTGGCCGGGAAAGCCCCGCCAGAAGGCCTCCCATGATCGTTGCCGCCGAGCGGCTCGTACCCGGGAAGACCGCCGACAGTACCTGTACGCAGCCGATGAAAAGGGCCTGTCCGAGTGTCACGTCCTCCACGGTTTCGGCGCGGACCGTTTTCCGAAGTTTTTCGATCACGATCATGAGGACCCCCCCGATCAGCAGCGCCGCGGCGATGATCCGTGGCGTCTCCAGATATCGCTCCACGATGTCGTGCAGCAGGAAACCAACCACCAACACCGGCACGGTGGCCACCGCCAGAAGCAGGATCGGATGTGCACGAATCGGGTCCTGCAGATGCGTGGTTCGGTCCTCCGTGGCAACCGCTGAAGCTGCCCCCGCCGCCGGCCCTTCCGACTGCCGGTTCTTCCCCGAGCCAAGGGCGGAAAATGGCTCTTGGGCGGTTGCCGGCTCCGGGGCGGAGGCGCTCCCCCGCTTACCACGAGAGCTGTGGTTGAACAGCAGGCTGCGGATGCGTTCGCGGAAATACACCACCACGGCGAGGATTGCGCCAATCTGGATGAACACCGCAAAACGGGTCCAGAAATCCGATTCCAGATCCGCAATGCCTTCCAGCCAATGCTTTGCCAGCAACAGGTGCCCGGTGGAGCTGATTGGAAGGAACTCAGTGACGCCCTCGATCACGCCAAGCAGGATGGCGATCCATAGCTCGGTCAAGCTTTCACCTCAGTTCGCCCGCGGTGCCGCCGACTCGTACAGGGCCGGTCCCCGGCGCAGATATAGCAGACCACTTACGACGGTCACCCCGACAGTGACCCAGATGCAGAAATCCCGGAAAAACGTCGCCGCCGGTTTATATCGGCTCTGCTCCAGCGCGTGGTATGAATTCACGTAAAGAAGAATGACCAGAATCGTCACCGACTGGCACACCATCTTCAGCTTTCCGCTGAAGGCGGCGCCGAAGCTTTCCCCGGCAGCCTCCCGCAACCCGCGGATGCTGGTGACAAGCAGTTCCCGGGCCAGCAAGATCACGACAATCCCCGGAGCTACGCCGGTGATCGTCTTTACCACGTGACGGTCACCAAAACTCGGATCTGGAATGATGAAATTCTTCCCCGCGAAGAAGATGAAGCTTCCGAGCACCAGCACCTTATCCACGAACGGATCGACTACCCGCCCGAAGACGCTTTGCACCTGCCATCGTCGGGCGAGGTAACCATCGAGGAAATCCGTGAAAAGAGCGATCGCATAAGTGAGAAAGGCCACATTCAGCAGCGTCGGATCGCCCCGCCCACGATACTGGTACATCGACAGCATCGCGAAGAACACGATCCCCAGCACCAGCCGGGCGCCGGTGATCAGGTTCGGCACGTGCCTCAGCATTGCCGCGCGATTGTACGTCCGCAGCGGTTGTGGTCCAATTGCCGTCGGCATGAGGGATTCCGGGATTGAACCACTGCCCTTGGAGCGCCTGCGCGCGGACGAGCCGACCTTCTCGCCGCGCCGAGCGCGCCTCAGCGGGGCATCGATCCTTGCTCACATCGGCTTATGCCTTGCGGCATTGTGCCTCTGGATCTTTCTGGCCGCCTTTTTCATGCCCCCCGCGATCGACCGGATGGTGGCATTCCAGAAGTTCAGTGCGGCTTTCGGGGCCGTTTCGATGGTCGCCCTGTCGATTCTGTGCCTCGCCGTGCTCCTGAAGGCCCGCTGGGCCAGGCGCGGGATGGTCACTTGGGCGGCGGTGATGCTGGTGTGGGAATCGATCAAACTGCTTTTCTACCTGCTGGTGTATCCGGGGGTCTACCGGGCGCGAACGGCGGAGATCATCGCTCAAGCCGCCGCCGGATCGGCTGATCCGTCTACCCAGCCTTCCCAATTTGCCGGATTTATCAGTTACGGCCTTTACGTCATACCGATCGTGATCTTCCTGATCTTTGGCGGCTACGCGTTTGCCGTTTGG
>JAVQWE010000147.1:0-6791 GCA_033579175.1 Phycisphaerales bacterium
AATCACCCAGCCGCGCCAGTTCACCGGGGGCCACCTTGCGACACCGTTGCCGCTGCCCGTGCAACCCTGTGACAAAAGCCGGATGCAAGGGCAACCCGTCGGAGATGAGGTAATCGGCTCCCTGATCTCCCGCAACCTGCAAAGCGAGCACGGCGTGGCCCGCCGATTCAAAAAACGCCGCCACATCCCGCACCAGACCTGAGGCCATGCGCCGGTAGAGGATCGCCCGACCGGCACGCGTGTCCACGATCATCGCTCCCCCGGCGAACACGCCGAAATCCAGCGGCGCTAGCTCGCGGAGTATCGGGCGGCTCTCGGTGAAGGTGCGACCCGTGGCCACGCACACGCGAACCCCGCATCGGATCACCTCTGCCAAGACGGCTCTCGTAGCACGACTTACCGAGCCATCCGGCCGTAATAGCGTGCCGTCAAGGTCAATCGCAATCAGCTCAAACCGCGCAAGACTCAAGGTCTGTCGTTCCTTCAGAGGGTAGCTACCCCTTGGATTCGACCCAAGGCAGGCAACCGTACACGACGGGTTATCCACACTATATCCAGAAGACCCGACCCTGTTATCCACAATTGGTTGGGGTGTGATCACCGTTTCTGGTGTACAATGAGCAGGGAAATCGGGCACTCCTCAACGATCCGCTGCGGTCGCCAGCCGAACAGGTGGGACTCCAAGCCCCAACCCTCATCCACCCCGAGAATCAGTAAGTCATTGCCGGGACAGTGTTTAAGAACAGCGGTGACGGGTTCTTCGTCCATGACGACGTGCACGGAAACTCCGTCGCGTCCCACGGTGTCCCCGAACACCCGCTCAATGGCTTGGCGAAGTCCAGCCTTGTCGGTCGGCGAGCGACCTGGGGCTTGAACCTCCAGAAGGGTCACCAGGCTTCCGCTGAAACGGTGCATTCGCTCTGCCAAAGCCAAGGCCAGCAGGTCATGGGGAGAACCGATCAACGCAACCAGCAGATTTCGGGGGCTTTGCATCCCCCGATCGACCAGTACGGCCACATTTCCGGTGGTCTGCTGAAGGACATGATGCACCGTTCCACCCAGAATCTCCGTCCCGAAGACCGGCTTGTGAAAGCCCATCAACACCAGGGATGCCCCGCGCGCCCGCGCCACGGCCGCGATGTCTCCGGGCACATCGCGGGAGGGAAACGAGATGGCCTCCGCCCCCAGCCGCAGTTGCCGGGATTCATTGAGAATCGGCGAAAGCGCCTCGTCGCGCTGGAAGTCCAGCTCGCTCAAACCACCCCCGAATTGTTCCTCCTGCGGCTGGACAAGGTGCAGCGCCAGCAGCCTTCCGGGGGCGGGTTGGCCATTGCCAATGATCGCCGCCGCCAGTCGAGCCATCGCCGGACCGCTTTCTGGAGCGGCAACGGGGACGAGCACGTCAAAACCTCCGGATGCAACCCGACGCCCCAACACCCGTGGGGCTGGCAGAATCCACGACAGCAGCGGCGCGGTCATGGCGGTTGTTACCAGCGCCATGATCACCATCATCGCAAAAACCGGGGGGGTGAGGACACCTTCCTGCAGCCCGATCTGCAGGATCACCAGTTCCATCAGCCCGCGTGCGTTCATCAGCACACCCAAAGCTGCCGCGTCGCGCCCGCCCATGCCCGTCAGCCGCGCGGCCCCGCTGGAACCGATGAACTTCGACGCGCTGGCAATCAGAATGATCAGCAGAGTGTCAAGCCAGTAACCGCCTTCGAGGATCAACCCGAATTGAGTCTGCAGTCCCACGTATGCGAAGAAAATCGGCAACAGGAAGGCAACCGTGAAATCCTCAAATTTCTCAGAAAGATTTCGCACGAACGCCGTGCCGTTGGGCATCATCGCGCCCATCATGAATGCGCCGAACAGCGCGTGGATGCCGATCAGCTCCGTCAGCCATGCTGACGCCAGCACGAGAATCAGGATCAGTCCGACAATCCCCGGGCTGAGTCTGCCCGCATGCTCGTAGATTCGCTGCAGCCGCCGCAGCAGCGGCCGGACCAGGAAGATCATCCCCAGGGCGTACGCCGTCGCCGCCCCGGCCGTAATCAGACCCGGCATGAGGCCATCCGCCCGGGCAAGCCCCACCACGACCGCCAGGATGCACCAGGCCGTGGCGTCGTCGATGGCGGCGCAGGTGATTGCAGTCTTCCCGAGTTCAGTTTTGTGGAGATTGCGTTCGGTCAGGATTCGAGCCAGCACCGGAAAGGCCGTCACGCTCATCGCCGCGCCCATGAACAGCGCGACGGCGGTGAACTCCATTCCGGGGACATCACGGAAGAACCTCGGATACAGGTACAGCATCAGCGCCACTCCCATGACGAATGGCACGATCATGCTGGAATGACTGATGAACAAAGCGGTCATTCCACGGCTGCTGAGCAATTTAGGGTCCAGTTCCAGGCCGATCAGGAAGAGGAACAGAATCACCCCCACCTGCGAAAGGACATGCAGATACTGCCGGCTGGCATCCGGAAAGACCCAGGACCAGGCCTCCGGAGCCACCCAGCCAAACAGGCTCGGACCCAGGATGATTCCCGCCGCCATTTCCCCGATTACCTGGGGCTGGCCGATCAGTCGGCAGACCGCACCGAGCGCACGCCCGAGCAGAATGATCAGAACAATCTGAATGACCAGGGTCAGCAGGGGGTTGACGGGGTGTGTATCCCCCGCCCGAACCGTGGGCGCGGCGGCGGTTCCGGCATACATTCTGCCTCCCACGGCAATCAGCGCCCACACGGCTGCGAAAAACAGCAGCAGCAAGCCCAGATACAGGATCGTCTGCTTCTTCATCTGCAAGACCCGCCGAAGCTTAACAGCCCGCTAACGTTGGCAAAACTCATTCGCGTGGCGAGTGCCGGTTTTCGCCGTTCAGGATTCGCACGCTGCTGTGCGCTGCGGACGGTATAATCGAGGACGAATGGCGCATAAACTGCTTGAGCGACAGGTTCTGTTCGAGGGCAAGAAGGTACGCCTGGAAGTTCACCGGCTGGAGGATGAGCACGGTATCCGCTTCAGCGCCGAAGTCTGCACAACGCCGGGGGCGGTGGTAGTGATCCCGTTTCTGGACGAGCAGCGAATCGTGCTCATCCGGACCTATCGCCACGCCATCCGGCAGTACTTGATGGAATTGCCGGCCGGCACGCTCATGAAAGATGAAGCTCCGATGAACGCTGCCGGCAGGGAATTGCTGGAAGAAACCGGCTATCTGGCCCGTCGCCTGCAGGCGATCATGACCTTTTTTGCCTCGCCCGGCGTGCTGAGCGAGCGGATGCACGTCTTCGCGGCCTACTCGCTGGAGCCTCGCCAGGCTGCACCGGAAGCGGGGGAATCGATCGAGGTCTGTCCGACCGCGCTCGATGAAGCGATTCAGATGATCCGGGACGGACAGATTCAGGACGCTAAAACCATCGCTGCTCTGCTTTCGTATGATCGGTGGTGGCGGGAAAGGCCCGGAAAACCGATGCTTGAGGTTCCGGGGACGGCTGAGTCTGAAGCCTGACTGCGAGAGCCATGGCCTGGCAGGATAGACCCTATTATCGCGACTCGGACAGCGGCAGGATGAGTCCGTTGATGTGGCTGCTGGCTGGCTCGGTTCCGCTGTTCACGGCGTTTGGAATCCGGGTTCGCGCCCATGCATCGCTGCTGATCTTCATCGGTCTGATCCTGCTGCTGGGATTCGGGCCGGGAACTACCGTGGCTTCTCGGGTGCAGAGCGCGACGCTCCTGTTCGCCGTCGTCCTGCTCCATGAGTTCGGGCACTGTTTCGCGGCCCGGTGGATGGGAGGCACGGCCGACGAAATCATGCTTACCCCGCTTGGGGGGATGGCGTTTACTCTGGCTCCACGCCGGTGGTGGCCGCAACTGGTTACGGTAGCGGGCGGTCCGCTGGTGAACGTGGGAATCTGCCTCCTGTGCGGGGTGGGCCTGTTTGCAATTTTCGGCTTCTTCCCCCTTGGGCCGTACCATTTCGGGCAGGCTTACGGCCGAGTGAATTCTGCCGGGTGGCTTCAGCTCGGCGGTTATCTGTTCTGGTGTTACACGATCAGCTATGCACTGCTGCTGTTCAACCTTCTGCCGGTCTGGCCGCTGGACGGCGGGCAACTGCTCCAATCCATACTCTGGAAATACATGGGTTATTATCGTTCGATGCTGGCGGCGACCACCATCGGCATCGTGGGCGCCGCCATTCTGATTGTTGCAGGAATCGCCACCTTTTCGAGCATGTTCGGGGGGCTGCTGCTGATTCTGATTGCGCTTTTCTGCCTGATGAACAGCCTGCAAATGCGGCGAATGCTGCTGGCGGAAGGCCCGTGGGCGTTCCAGGAAGAAGACAGCGTCGACTACACCGAGTCGCTCCAGCCGGAGCGGCGCCGGGGAAAGTGGCTGGCGCGTCGTCGGATGCGGAAAATGCGGAAGCAGGCTCGGGCCGAAGCCCTCGAACGCCAACGGGTGGACATGATCCTTGCCAAAGTGTCTGCCAAGGGAATGCAGTCGCTTACCTGGCTCGAGCGACGCACCTTGCGGAAAGCCACGGAACATCAGCGTCAGCGAGATGCCGACTTACGCCGCGGCTGAATTCCTACGGCTCGGAACACTCCATGCCCATTTCACCCCGTTGCTGCATTTGCAGCTCGCCTGGAGTCAGCGACCCATCGCCCGCCGTGCCTGGCTTGCCTCGTGGATCGTTCGGGCGGGGTTGCGTTTACCAGCGCGCACCCCGGCAAGACGTGCCGCCGACGGACTGGCGACGTCGACGAATCGAAGCAGCCGCCTGCTCCAATGCCCGGCGTAATCGACCCCGATTCGAGCGGTGCGGACAATCTCAGGTCTGTAGGATTGGTCCAGCAGGAAGCCGATGTCTCCGGAAGTCAGGTCCATTCCGTTATCGGCGCGGGTGATCGAGAAACTGCGCGCCAGTTTCCCCGGCCCACTCAGATCGGCCGTCCAGCCGTCCAGCGGCTCTGCCCCGCGGATGAGCACTGCATGGGCCTGTCCCTCGGTTCCGCAGACGATGTTGAACATGTCATGCATGCCATAAACAAAGTAGACATAGGCTCGACCTGCCGGTCCAAACATCACCTCAGTCCGCCGGGTGCGGCCGCGTGACGAATGCGACGCAAGGTCGCGCGGACCCAGGTACGCCTCGGTTTCGATGATTCTGGCGCGTCGTGGCTTCCCGGCAACACATCGGCACATGATCACCCCCAGCAGTCGAGGCGCAAGCAGGTCGGCGGGCAGCTGGAAATCTGCCGGAGACAGTGGCTGAAGGGCACCGTCGCTGGTTTCTGCCATGATGCGAGCTCCGTGGCGCAATCGCAGTTGCAGGAGTATTCCGCGACAGAACCAATGAGATGGTTGCGATCTGCCGGCCGGGTCAGATTGCCGAATGCTGCGTAATGACGCGCCGCCGTTGTGCCATCGACCGCAACCGATTGATCGCCGCAAGATAGGCCATGGCGGACGCCTCGAGAATATCTGTACTCAGCCCCCGGCCGCGGATGCGTTGTCCGTTATGGTCCAGTTCCACGTGCACCTCGCCCTGCGCCTCCTTTCCGCGTGTGACCGACTGAACTCGATAGTCCGCCAGACTTGCTTTGACACCAGTCAGGCGGGCGATGGCTGAGTAAATTGCATCGACAGGACCATCGCCAACGCTGGCATCCTGCACCTGCTGGCCGGAGCTGTCCCGCAGCGTTACCACGGCCGTCGGAATTGCGGTGCTGCCGGCGGTGACCTGCAGCCCCGCGAGGCTCCACAGTGCCGGTGATGCCTCCAGCTGTTCATCAACGATGGCCTCGATGTCCTCGTCGAAGACCTCCTTTTTCTTGTCAGCCAGTGCTTTGAATCGATTGAAGGCCTGCTCGATCTGCTCATCGTTCAGGTGATACCCCAGCTCCACGACACGATTCCTGAATGCATGGCGTCCCGAGTGCTTGCCCAGCACCAGTGAATTGGCCGGAATTCCGACCGTCGCCGGGTCCATGATCTCGTAGGTCTCGCGGTATTTCAGCACTCCATCCTGATGGATCCCGCTTTCGTGAGCAAAAGCATTCTGACCCACAATGGCCTTATTCCGCTGCACCGACAGTCCCGTAAGCATGCTCACCAGCCGGGATGCCGGGTAGAGCTTTGTGGTGTCGATGGCCGTTTGCACCTTGTAAAAATCCTGTCGCGTGCGCAAAGCCATGACGATTTCTTCCAGGGCCGCATTGCCGGCGCGCTCCCCGATGCCGTTGATGGTGCACTCCACCTGTCGCACTCCCTGCCGGACAGCCGCCAGAGAATTGGCCACCGCCAGGCCCAGGTCATTGTGACAGTGGGCGGAAAGGATGATCCCGCGCTGCCGGATCACGGGAAGCTTCTGAAGCACGTGCGCGAACATCTCGCTGTACGTTTCCGGAGTAGCGTATCCTACGGTGTCAGGCAGGTTGATCGTGGTCGCCCCCGCGTCGATCGCCGCGGCTACGATCTCCACCAGAAAATCCAGCTCGGTCCGGCTGGCATCTTCCGGAGAGAACTCGACATCCTCGACCATCGAGCGCGCCTGCCGGATCGATTCGGTGCTGATGCGGATGATTTCCTGCTTCCCTTTGCGCAACTTGTGCTCGCGATGGATTCTGCTGGTGGCGCAGAAGACGTGAATCCGGGGCTTTTTGGCATGTTTGAGGGCTTCGCCGGCCCGTTCAATATCCTTCGGGGTTGATCGCGCCAGCCCGCACACCGTGCTTCGCGTCACCTCCGAGGCAATCGCGCGAACCGATTCAAAGTCCCCCTCGGACGAT
>JAVQWE010000148.1:0-6791 GCA_033579175.1 Phycisphaerales bacterium
TGGCCCGGCGTCTGCTGGATCGCAGCGAGCTGATTCCCGGTCTTCAGTTCCACTCGCGTGATTTCCATTGACGCCCGATTCCGCCGCACACGTCGGCTTCGTGTCTGAAAGGGTTTATCAGACGCCAGGCTGTCTCATTTGCAGGAGATTGCGGGCCGATGCAACCAGACGGGCACAAATCCCCCCGACACCCTATAATCTTGCGGGAAATGACCTCCTTCGTTGAAGCATGTGTCGAGACGGTCGCCGGATCGGCCCAGAAGGTGGCGCGGAAGTCGCGCGGCCGGGGCAAGGCCCGCCGACTGCTGGCCACGCTCCGGGGCAGAGAGAAGATCCTGGTGACCACGCACATGCACCCCGACCCGGATGCCCTCGCCTCCAGCATCGCCATGCGCCACCTGCTGCGCACCGCCTTGCCCGGGGCGAAAGTCGAGTTGTCGATCCGCGGCACCGTGGGGGGGGGCGTCAACGAGGCTTTCAACCGCCATGTGTCGTTGGATGCTGTGCCCTGGAACCCCCTGCTGGTCCGGCAATACGACGCCGTGGTCCTGCTCGATGTCCAGCCCAATTTCGCCTACAACCCCCTCCCTGAAGACGTAAACCCGACCGCCGTCATCGACCACCATCGTTCGCGCGGACGGCGGCCCAAGGCTGCCTTTGTCGATATCCGCCCGGACATCGGCAGCACCTGCTCGATCATTTTCAGCTATTTCATGGAGCTGGACCTGGAAATTCCCCCCGACCTGGCCACAACCCTGCTGTACGGGGTGGAATCCGACCTTGCCGGCGCCGCCGGCGCACCGGCAACTCTTGACAACATGGCCCTGTCCACCCTCACCCTCAAGGCCGACACCCAGAAGCTGTATCAGATGCGCTACGTCACCCTGCCGCGCAGCTACTATGCAGCCTATGCCACCGGCCTGGCATCAGCCATGTGGTATGACGATGTTCTCATCGCTCACCTTGGAGAGATCGATACACCCGAAAAGCCTGCCATCATCGCCGATTTCCTGCTCCGGTTTGATCCGGTCCATTGGACGCTGGTCACCGCGACGCAAGGCCAGAAGCTGATCCTCAGCCTGCGCACACGATCCACCGCCCGATCCGCCGGGGATGTGATGAAGCGCCTGGTGCGCGGTATCGGCGAAGGTGGCGGGCACCGCACCAAGTCGGGGGGGTTCGTGCCCCTGACATCGGTCGATCCGCAAGAGGTCGAGAAGCTGCGCAGCACCATCCGACGACGGCTTCTGCGAACGCTGAAGATTCCGGGAACCCAGGGTCAGCCGCTGGTGCCCAAGTCGTAGCGCCGGCAACGATCCACCCTGTCATGTTCTCCGCGGTTCTTTCCCGACGACTGCTGCAACGATTGCCTCCGAAGCGCCGTTGTGCTAACGTCAAGGCTTACGGCAGGATAAGACCAGAACGCTGGATGTCCGCCATTCTTCCGATTTCAGACGCATTGCGGACACGGAGGTTCCGATGCTTCTGCGACAACTGCTCCTCGCTCTCGATCCATCGCTGAACGTCTCTCAACTGCCGGACGTGCGCGTCACGGCCGTCACCGATGACTCGCGGCGGGTAGTGCCCGGCAGCCTGTTTGTCGCCCGGCCGGGTCTGACCACCGACGGCCAGAAGTATCTGGCTGATGCTGCCCGACAAGGCGCGGTAGTGGCGATCGCCCGTGAAACCCCTCCCGAGGCGCCCCTGCCCGTCCTCGTCGTGCCCGATCCGGCCACGGCACTGTCGGTGCTGGCACACGTTCTCGCCGGGCAGCCCAGCCGCGCGATGCAGGTGATCGGAGTCACGGGAACCAACGGCAAAACCACCGTCACCTATCTCATTCGCCACGTGCTGACCTCGGTCGGCAGGAAATGCGGGATGATCGGCACGGTGCAGACGGATGATGGCATGCACACGCTCGACAGCAGCATGACCACCCCGGGCGCCGTGGAGGTGGCCGAGCTGATGGGCCGAATGCGCGACAACGGCTGTGCTGCCTGCGCCATGGAAACTTCCAGTCACGCACTTCAGCAAGCCCGAGTGGCCGGCGTAACTTTCGCCGCAGGTGTTTTTACCAACCTCAGCGGGGATCACCTGGACTATCACGGCACCATGGACGCCTATGCCGACGCCAAGGCTCGGCTGTTCACTTCGCTTCAGGCCTCCGCCGTAGCGGTGGCCAATGCCGACGATCCCTGGACCGCGCGGATTCTGCGCGATTGCCGCGCCCGCAAGGTGACCTTCGGCATCCGCAGACCGGCCGATTATGTCGCCCGCGATATCGCAATCTCCGCCGCCGGATCGAGCTTTGTCCTGGCCGGTCCGGACGGATGCGCGGAAGTCCGCACGCGCCTGCTCGGTCGGCACAACATCGAAAACGCCCTCGCTGCCGCCGCTGCCTGCGCCGAGGTCTTCGGCTTGCCCGTAAATCGCATCAGCCGGGCGTTGGCCGAGGCCGAAGGGGCACCCGGCAGGCTTCAGCGCGTGGATTGCGGTCAACCTTTTCTGGTGCTGGTGGATTACGCTCATACCGATGACGCGCTCAGCAATGCGCTGACCGCGTTGCGACCGATCTGCCGGGGACGGCTCCGGGTGATGTTCGGGGCCGGCGGGGATCGAGACCGATCCAAACGCCCGCGGATGGCCGCCGTCGCGGCGCGGCTGGCGGATGACGTGGTCATCACCAGCGACAACCCCAGGACCGAGAATCCGCGCTTGATTATTGATGAAATCCTCCGGGGCATTCCTGCCGATACACAGGCTTCGGTGACAGTGGAAAGTGATCGACGCGCCGCCATCCAACTGATCCTCTCGCGTGCCGCGGCGGGGGATGTGGTGCTGCTGGCAGGCAAGGGACATGAGAAGTATCAGGTGATCGGCAACCAGAAGATCCATTTCGACGACGTGGAAGAGGCCCGCCGCGTCCTCGCGCCCGTAGACGCCACCAGCAGCCGGGGATAGTGCCGTTCCCCGGGAAAACCCGGGCAAACCTTCCCGTGGAGGAGCTTGCATGGATCCCATCCCCCTCGATCGCATCCGGCAACTGACGGGCGCCCGGTCGGCGCGATCGCTGCCCCCCGGGCTGCTCGTGCACGCGATCAACACAGACACGCGCCGCGTTGTCCCCGGCGCACTTTTCGTGGCGATCCCGGGAGAGCGCTTCGACGGGCATGATTTCGTTCCTGCCTGCCCGCAAAGCGGCGCTGTGGCGGCCCTGGTGCAACGGCCTTTGTCCGATACCCCGCCCGACTTGCCCCTCCTGCAGGTTGAATCCACGCGCCGCGCCATCGGCACGCTGGCGCAAGACGTCCGTCTCCGTTTCGGCGGACGGGTAATCGCCGTCGCGGGAAGCAACGGGAAGACCTCAACCAAGCACCTGATCCATGACGTGCTTTCGACTCGCCTGCGCGGGTCAATGTCACCCAAGAGCTTTAACAACGACATCGGCGTACCGTTGACGATCTTCCAGGCCGACGCGCGGGATGATTTCCTGGTCCTGGAACTGGGCACCAATCATCCCGGCGAAATCGCCGCGTTGACTCACATCGGCGCGCCGGATATTGCCGTCATTACGAATTGCGCCGAAGAACATCTGGAGTTTCTTGGTGATCTGGCCACCGTGCGGCGCGAGAATTTCAGCATCGTTCAAGGTCTGCAGCCCGGTGGGCTTCTGATCATCAACGGCGATGATCCGGAACTGCTGGCCTTGGCCGGAAGCTTTGACGGCAGAAAGATCACGTTCGGGTTTTCCGGGGGAAACGATCTGGTGGCTGCCGAGGTACAGGCCGCCGAAGATGGTGTGCGGTTCCGTGTGAACGGGGATCGGGAGTTCCAGGTTCCGCTGCTCGGCAGACACAGTGCCGCCAACGCTCTTGCAGCAATCGCGGTGGCGCGGGAGCTGGGCTTGAGCGACACCGACATCGCCGACGGGTTGGCTCGGACCAGAGGACCGGAAATGCGCCTGCAGCTCAGGGAAGTCGGTGGCGTGCGAATGCTCAACGATGCGTATAACGCCAACCCCGCATCGATGCGTGCGGCTCTGGCGACGATCGCCACGATGAAACCGGAAAGCCGTCGCGTCGCGGTTCTGGGTGACATGCGGGAACTGGGGGCCATGAGCGAGAAATACCATCGGGAAATCGGGCGGGCGGCCGCCGAAGCCGGAGTGGAACTGCTGGCCTGTGTCGGCTCGCAGGCGCATCTGCTGGCCCGGGCGGCGGAAGAACACGGGCTGGATCGCCGGAACATCCGATGCTTTGAGGATGCGGCTGCCGCCAGTCGGGTCATCCCTTCCTGGCTTCGCAAGGGAGACCTGGTTCTGCTCAAAGCCAGCCGTGGAGTGCGCCTGGAGCTGGTCGCGGAGGGAATTGAGGCGGCGTGGAAGCATCGCACGCGCCAGATGGCCTCTGCCAGCTCGTGAGCCGTGCGTATCTGCATGCCTGTCGGGCACTGTCCTGACTCCGGGGATGTTGACCGTGCCCGCACGCGTTCGGGAATGTGATGTGAATGTCAGTCCTTCGCCTGGAATTCCTTGCTTTTCTGGCTGATCAAACACAACCTCGAATCGCTTGAGCGGGCCGGATTCGGCTTCCTGAGGGTTTTCACGTTCGTCGAATTTCAGGCGGTCGGGGCGGTGCTCATGAGCTTCTTCGTGACCCTGCTGGCCGGACCGAAGGTGATTGCCGGCTTGCGGCGCATGCGCATCGGCGACCGGCCGGCGTTCGATCAGCCGGACATCAATGCCAAGATGGCCCACAAGGCCGACACCCCCACCATGGGGGGGGTGCTCATTCTCGTTGCGATTGCCTCGGCCACGCTGGTGCTGGCAGATATCCGGAACTTCCATATTCAGATTGCGTTGATCTGCCTTCTGGGGCTGGGACTGATCGGAGCCGTCGATGACTGGCTGAAGCTGACGGCGGGTCGTCGCGGCGGGGGTCGGCAGGGGCTCAGCAGCATCGAAAAACTGCTGTTTCAGTTCGGGCTGGCAATCCTGCTGACCTATTTCACCTGGCGATACGGCCAGCAGGTGCCGGCGCGCAATTTTCTCTACTTCCCCTTCCTCAAGAACGTGATGATTCCCCTGGGAGCCCTGGCGTTCGTGACCATCGGCACCCTGGTGCTGGTCGGATTCAGCAACGCCGTCAATCTCAGCGACGGGCTGGACGGGCTGGCCGCCGGTTGCTCGGCGATCGTCAGCATTGCGTTCCTGATCCTGGCTCTGGTCATCGGCACGCGCGGATTCGCCGATGCGTTGCTGTTCACGTACATCAAAGGAAGCGACCAGATGGCCGTGCTCTGTGGCGCCATGCTGGGGGCATGTCTGGGCTTTCTGTGGTTTAACTGTCACCCGGCCAGTGTGTTCATGGGGGATACGGGCAGCCTGGCCCTGGGAGGACTGCTGGGCTACATCGCAATCGTGCTGCGTCAGGAACTGCTGCTGGTTCTGGTGGGGGGAATCTTCGTCGCCGAGGCCGCTTCCACTTTTCTTCAGGTTAGCTGGTTCAAATACACCCGATGGCGCAGCGGTCAGGGGAAGCGCATTTTCCTGATGGCGCCCCTGCATCATCATTTTCAGAAGAAAGGCTGGAGCGAAGTGCAGGTGGTCGTGCGGTTCTGGCTTATCACAGCCATGCTGGCAACGATGGCATTGGCCACGATCAAGCTGCGATAACCGGCCGTGGTGTTGCCTGTAGAGGGGGTATTTAACGTGCCGGCGCGAATCGTCCGATAACAGTGGATATGGATTGCTCGGTGGACCGTCTGCGCCCTGCCGACGTGCTGACCCTGTGCGTGCTGACGCTGCTGTGCCTGGGAGTTCTCATGGTGCAGTCGGCTGCCATGCAGGTTACCGGAGACCCGGGTTGGGGCTGGACCGAACGGGGCCTGCGGCATATCGCCTATGCCACCATTGCCGCCGCGACGTTCCTGGTTGTCAGCCGGTGGGACTACGCTGCCGTTTTTGCCCGTCAGCAATCGTGGCTTTCGAATCCCGGCACCTGGCTTTTCGGGGCTTCGCTGTTGCTCTGTGCCATCGTCCTGATCCCCGGCATCGGGAAGGAAGTGAACGGCGCGCGGCGCTGGCTGCTGCTGGGACCCCTGCAGATTCAACCCAGTGAACTGGCGAAGTGGTCGATCGTGTTGTTTCTGGCTGTCTGGTTGACACGCCCCATCGTCGATCTGACGCGGTTTCGAAACCTGCTGCTCACGCTGGCGCCGGTGGCGGCAGCGTGCCTGCTGATCGTGATCGAGGATTTCGGCACGGCAGTGCTCGTGGGAATGGGTGCCCTTGCGATGCTTCTGTGCAGCCGGGTGCGCAAATGGCAGCTTCTGGCACTGCTGCCCCTGGTGCTGGGCGCGGCGGCATGGTTCATCCTTCACAAGGAATACCGCCTGCGCAGGATGCTGGCGTTCCTTGATCCGTGGGCATCGCCCCGGAGTGAGGGATACCACATGGTTCAGAGCCTCTTGAGCTTCAGCACCGGCGGCATCACCGGCCGCGGGCTTGGGAACGGTGTGCAGAAACTCGGCTACCTTCCGGAAGACACCACCGACTTCATCTTCGCCGTCATCTGCGAAGAGCTTGGGTTGCCCGGGGCACTTCTGGTGATGGCGATGTACCTGGGGATTCTGTACGTCGCCTGGCAGTCGATCCGCAGCAACCGCGACAGCCTCGGGCGTATGCTGGCTTTCGGCATGTCTGCCATGCTGGGACTTCAAGCCGCCCTGAACATCGCCGTGGCGACGGTGAGCGTGCCAACCAAGGGCTTGAGCCTGCCGTTGGTCAGTGC
>JAVQWE010000149.1:0-6777 GCA_033579175.1 Phycisphaerales bacterium
TCCTCTGTCCGGCGGGAGAAAACTCCCGGAGGCTGCTGCGCGAGCTGGCGCAGGTGGCGAACGACCCGGCCGCCTGCGCCCAGTGGATCAACCAGAACGCTCATTTCGTCTGGCTTGGCGCGGGCCTGCGCGACGATGCCGCGCCGGAGACGATCCTTCTGTACGAACGTCCGTCGAACCACAATCGTCAGGGCGTGCACGTGCTGCTGGCGGATGGGCGCGTGGAGCTTCTGTCTCGTGCGGAGGCGCAGCAGCGGATCGCGGGCATCGAATTCCCCGACCGCTAACCCGGACAAACCCCCTGCCGCCCGCGATGGACATCAACCGCTTTTCTTGAGTGATGTTCGGCTCTCACCTCTCCATTGCCGGAGGGCTGCACAACGCCCTGCTCGCCGCCGAACGCCTCGGACATCAGACCACCCAGATTTTCACCAGAAACCAGAAGCAGTGGCGCGCTCCCCCGCTTCGGGTCGAGGCAATTCGGCTGTGGACGGCGCATTGTCGGCGGCTGAAGTTCCGGACGACGGTCAGCCACGACAGCTATCTGATCAACCTCGCCTCGCCCGACCCGCGGGTGCGGAGGCGCAGCGTTGCGGCGGCGATCGACGAACACCACCGGTGCAATCAGCTGGGCATTCCCCTGCTAGTGATGCACCCGGGGGCACACCTTGGCGAGGGCGAAGCGGCGGGGATCAGGCGGATCGTCGAGGCACTGAATCAGATTCACGAGCAGGAACCGGGGCCGGTGCTCACCTGCCTGGAAATCACCGCCGGACAGGGCACCACCCTCGGCTATCGCCTGGAGCATCTGGCGGAAATCATCGGCCGGGTACGATCACCACGCCGAATGGCAGTGTGCCTGGACACAGCACACCTCCTGGCCGCCGGCTATGACTTTCGAGGTCGTAAATACCGCGGGTTCTGCCGGCAGGTGCAGGGCACCGTGGGTCTGGATCGGGTGAAGGTATGGCATCTGAATGACAGCAAAAGCGATCTGGGGTCACGGGTGGACCGGCACCAGCACATCGGCCTGGGGTATGTGGGGCTGGAGGGTTTTCGGCCGATTGTCCGTGATGGGCGCTGGCGCGAAATTCCCAAGATTCTGGAAACCCCCAAGGAGGGTCGTGCCCCGGACGGTCGGGAATGGGATGCCTTCAATCTTGAGCGGCTGCGGTCGCTGCAATGAACCGTGGCCGCCTGGAACTACCCGCGAGCCATGAGCGTTTCTACCCCCGTCCGTCGCCCTATAGCGACGTGGGCGCCTCGGCCGGCTGCGGCAGCAGGTCAATGCGAACCCGGTTCACCTTCTGCGGTTCGGCGTCGAGCACCGTGTAACGGACGAATTGATGTTCCAGGACATGCCCTGCCGGTGGAATGCGTCCGGCAGCGGTGGTGATAAAGCCACCCAGCGTGTCGAAGCCTTCGTCCTCCGGGAGATTCAGGCCCAGCAACCGGTTCAACTCGTCGATGTACATGCGCGCGTCGGCCTCGGCCGAGGTCTCACTGAGGCGCCGGAACATCGCCGGTTCGGCCGGCTCGTGTTCGTCACTGATGTCGCCGACAAGCTCTTCCAGCACATCCTCAATGGTGACCAGGCCGGCCGTGCCCCCGTACTCGTCCAGCACGATGGCGATATGAATCTTCTGCACGCGAAAGTCATTGAGCAGTTCGCGCAGGTTCTTGGTTTTGGGGACATACAGCGGCTGCCGCATCACGGAACGCATGTCGAAGCGCCCACGGTCGTCGCCGAGGAATTTCAGCAGGTCGCGGGCATACAACACGCCCACGATGCGGTCGAGAGATGATTCGAAGATCGGAATCCGGCTGTGCCCGCTTTCCTCCAGCGTGCGTCGGACCTGTTCCAGGGAGCTGTCGATGGGCAGCGCGACAATTTCGGTTCGAGCCGTCATGATCTGGCCGACGTTCGTATCGCCGAACTCGATGACCGACGCGATCATTTCCTTCTCGGTTTCATCGACAATCCCTTCCTTGGTGCCCTCTTCGACCACCGAGAGAATCTCCTGCTCGATCTCCGCAACTTTCTCCTGACCATCTGGAGAAGGGGTCATGCCCGCCAGCCGACCGATCAGCGCGTCGATCAGGTCCATCAGCCGGGTGAGCGGCGCCAGCACGGCGCGCCAGCTCCAGAGAAACCGGGCATGACTGGCAATGATGGTTTCGCCGGCGTGCCGCGCCAGTGCGTGCGGGATCGCGACCGAACAGAACATTCCGATCACCGACGTGGCCGTCACTGCCGCCAGATAGTGCACCCACCGCGACCATTGGGGGTTGTAAGAAACCTCAAGAATGAAGATCAGGATCAGCAGGTTGGCCAGCAACCTGCCGATGGCGGTGGTGACAATCAGGTCGTTGGCCCGTTGGCAGATCGGTTCCAGCCAGTGGGCCATGCCGCGTTTGGCCAGAGCATCGGACAGTCTGGCGCGGGAGAAGTCGCGCAGGGAATAGGTGAGGGTTGAAAACAGCAGCGACAGCAGCGACGCGCACAGCGCGCCGATCATGGACCAGACACCCGCGCTCATCGTCGGTTGCCTTCCGGTCGTCGGGTTCGGCCCGCGCGGCAACGCGCGGCAGCCCGCTTGGACTCCCCACGGGCAAACACGCTCCCGACGCCGATTTTCCTCAGGATCATATCTTCCGTGCGGTGCATGCGGTCGAACGCATCGCGCGTTCTATCGTCGTATCCAGCCAGATGCAACAGCCCGTGGAGGACGTACAGCAGGATCTCCGAACGAAGGGAGTGTCCGCGCAGACGTGCCTGGCGACGGGCGAAAGGAACGCAAATGATGATTTCACCAGAAGTTACGCGATTTCGTGCCCCGCGCTCCAGAGGAAAAGTCAGCACGTCGGTGGGACCGGGCAGGCCCAGGTATCGCGCATGAAGCCGGCTCATCGTCCGGCTATCCACCAGCGCGATCGACAAATCACAAACCCCCGATTTTACCCATTTTTCCGATTTTAACAGCATCCGACGCAGATAGCCTGCCAAACCCGTCCGCTGTGAGTCCCGAATCGCAATCTCCACAGATTGAGCCTTCTCACACCTCGGGAAGAGCGTCAAGCCCAGCAACACCCCTCATCAAGGGAAATTCGCCCCGAAGCTGCGAACTGCCGCTGGCATGGGCAGATCAATTCCGGTGCTCAAGACCGCTCGGCAGCGGGTGCTCGCGGAGGCTGGGTTGGTGCGGTACAGTACCCTGTCCGGAACGACCCGACTGAAAGCGGTCGTTCCAGAGCTTCCACTTGGAGATTCGGGCATGAGCGGCAGGGGTAAGGAATCACGGGCAAACAGCCGAACGGTCGCAGATGAAACCGCTTTCAAGCTGCACACGATCGGCCGGACACTGACCATCAGTGCCTTGCCCCACGGCTGCCTTTACGCCATCCGACACGGGCCGATCCTGATCAACCAAGTGCTTGCCAGCCCCCTGTTCGCGGGGGGGCATCGCGTCTACCTGCGCCTTCGATCCGGTTCGCAACTGGAATCGACGCAAATCGTCGGGCCGGGGGCGACTTCCGGTTTCGCCGCCGCCGCCGAACGCCTGGTGTGGTTTGGCCAATGGCGGCAGCTTCATTACCGCTTGAGCCTGTGGGTGCATCCGGAGGCGGATGCGTGGTTTTCGCACGTAGAACTGCAGAACCGCGGAAGCAGGCCTGTTCATTGCGACCTGATCCTTCTGCAGGATCTGGGGCTGGCGACACGGCAGCACGTGCGGAACAACGAAATCTTCACATCGCAGTACATCGATCACTTTGTCCTGGTCGATCCGCAGACAGGACACCTTCTGATGAGCCGGCAGAACCTGGCGCAGCACGGTGGTGCTCACCCGTGGCTGCTGCAAGGGTGCCTTCCTGCCGCCAGCGGCGTCACCACAGACGGGCTGGATTTCTACGGTCCTGGCTTTCGCGCTTCCGGGACTGCGGACGCCCTGAGTCGGCCGGTGATCGGGCGTCGAGTTCGTCAGGGTGAGTCGGCCATTACCGCCATTCAGTCGGCGGAAGCCTTCGTGCCGGAGGGTGAAAGCAGGGAGCTGACGTTCTTCGCGGTTTTCTCTCCGGATCACCCGGAGCGTTCCTCCGCCGATGACGCCCCGAAGCTGACCGATGTCCGCCGATGGCATGCCGACCTCAGGAAGGCCTTGGACGTTCCTGTGCAGCTCCCACCGCACCGGACGGAGCGCAGCCACTTCGAGACCGCCCCGTTGTTTGCGGCCGAGGAGTTCACCTTGGCAGAGTTGAACGCGCTGTTCCCGCAGCGGCACGAGCAGGAAGAATGGGTGTCCGGACGGTTATTCTCTTTCTTTCACGGTCAAGACGCGCGACATGTCGTGCTTCAGGTGAAGGAAGCGTCGGTACTGCGGCCGCACGGGCATATCCTCAGGACGGGGGAATCGTTCCTTCCTGATAACACCACCCTTTCTACTGCCTGTTACGCCGCGGGGGTCTTTGCATCGCAGTTGACGCTGGGCAATCCCGCGATGGTGAAGTTGCTTTCCGGGGTGCGAGATACGCTGAACGTTCTGCGCACGCAGGGGCTGCGCATCTTCGCCCGCAGCAACCCGGCTGAACCCTGGCAACTTCTGGCGATGCCGTCTGCTTTCGAAATGGCACGGCATGAGTGCCTCTGGAGGTACAAACACCGCGGCGGGGTGCTTTCCATCCGATGCACCGCGAGTGCGGACGATCCGGCGCTGCGGTTTGAGGTTCTTGCCGACGGGCGGGCCCTGGAACTGCTGGTATGCGGCGAAATCGCCTGCGGGCCGGCCGAATTTGATCACCCCGCCAGACTTGCCTTCCACCCGGACGAAGGACGGATTGAAATCCGACCCGATCCCTCCTCGATGCCCGGTCAGCGACTGCCCGGAATGCAGTTTCACGTAGTCGTAGCGACTCCGGGCGCGATTGCGGCAATGGGGGGCGACGAACTGCTCTCGGCGAGTGGAACCGGCCGGAATCTACCGTATTTTGCCTTCCAGACCGGAGCCATCAGCGCGTTGCGATTCACCATCCTCGGTGCGCTTTCGGACGCGGATGCCCACCAATTGTGCCAAAAGTATGCACAACCACAACCGGTTGAGTCTGAGCGTTCCGCGACATTCTGGCGGCATGTCACGGCGGGGGTGCGCGTGACGGCCGCGGATGCTTCGATGCCCCCGATTCAAACCGCGCTTGACTGGTTCGCGCGGGATGCCATCGTGCACCTGAGCGTTCCACGAGGCTTGGAACAGGCCAACGGCGGGGCTTGGGGGGTGCGCGACGTCTGCCAGGGACCGGTGGAATTTCTGCTCAGCTACGAGCACGAGGCGATCGTCGCCGAGATTCTCCGCAAGCTCTTTGCCCAGCAGTATTTACGACGCGGAGACTGGCCGCAGTGGTTCATGTTTCCCCCATTTCAGGACATCCAGTCGCCCCATTGCCATGGGGATGTGCCGGTCTGGCCGCTCAAGGCGTTGTGCGACTATCTGGAGCACACAAACGATCCCGCGATCCTCGAAACCCCCCTGCCTTACACCGACGAGCAGACCTTCATGAGCACCGGGCACACCTCGCCCCTGATCGAGCACGTGGACCGGTTGCTCGATGCTCTTGAGCGATCGTTCCTCCCCGGCGTTTCCCTGCCGCGGTTTGGCGAAGGCGACTGGGACGACTCGCTCCAGCCGGCCGACCCGATGATGCGGGATCGTCTGGTCAGCGCCTGGACCTGTGAGCTGATGTACCAGACGCTGGCGCGCTTTGCCGCGGCGATGCGGCATTTCGGGTATCTGGATCGCGCGGAGCGGGCCGGAACCATGGCGCGACAGATCGAAGCCGACTTCCGTCGACACATGACACCCGACGGCGTGGTTGCAGGATTTGCGCTGTTTGACAAATCCACGGGTGTGCCCTCCGAGTATCTGCTGCACCCGCGCGACGTGCGCACGGGTCTGCATTACCGGTTGATCCCCATGACGCGCGGGATCATCAGTCGCATATTCACCCCGGAGCAGGCCCAAGGGCACCTGCGGCTGATCTTCGAGCATCTGTTGTTCCCCGACGGCGCCCGCCTGATGGATCGACCCACCACCTACACGGGGGGCCGCGAGACGGTCTTTCGGCGGTCGGAATCGGCGGCGTTCTTCGGGCGCGAAATCGGGCTTCAGTACACTCATGCCCACCTGCGGTATGCTGAGGCTCTGGCCGTCATGGGCCGCGGTCAGGATTTGCTGCGGGCGCTGCTGGTTGTGAATCCCATCGCCGTCACCGAGCTGGTGCCCAACGCCCGTCGCCGACAGCGGAACACGTTCTTCAGCAGTTCCGATGCCGTTTTTCCCGATCGCTACGTGGCCACCCGCGATTATCGAAAGCTCCGCCACGGCGAAGTCGCCACCGAGGGCGGCTGGCGCATTTACTCCAGCGGGCCGGGCATCTACACCAATCTGGTGATTCGCCACTTATTTGGAATTCGGCGGTATTTTGACTCGGTCGAAATCGACCCCGTTCTTCCCTTGGAACTGAACGGTGCCCGCTGCGAACGGGTGGAACGAGGGAAGCTGGTGCGATACCACTATCGCCTGAGCGACGGCTCCACCGGACCCAAACGGGTCACCGTGAACGGCCAAGGGATGCCGCTGGAACCGGTAGATCACCCCTATCGCCCCGGCGGAGTGCGAATCAAAGCCTCCGATTGGCAAACCGCGCTGCAGCGGCCGGTGAATGAAGTGGAGATCGAGTTGTAAGTCTTTGATTTACAGCGGTTTACGACGATCTGAGCAGGCGCCC
>JAVQWE010000150.1:0-6772 GCA_033579175.1 Phycisphaerales bacterium
TGCTGAAAGCCGCCACCGTGACGAAGCTCACGCGCAACCTGTTCTTGGCAATCGTCGTGCCGCTGCTGTCGTATCTGTATCTGCGTCGGTTGGCGGCGCAGGGCGCGGGCGACGGCGGCAAAACGATCGTGATGCTGCTGAAACAGTGGCCGCAGGATGCTCGTGTCGCCGAATTCCGCGGCTGAGGGAGCACTTTCATCCCGGGCAAACCGCTTCTCGAATCCTTCGGGCAGCGCCGGAAGGTCGGTGGTGCCGGCCCGCTGCATCATCATCCGGGAGGAAAGCACCAGATGGCCCACCGTCCAGGCGGCGCAATTGGCCTTCGGGCACGGGCGGTGCAGCCAGTCGGCTCCGTGCAGGTCTTCGGTCAACCACAGCAGGAGGCGGGCGGCATTTTCGATGGAGGCAGCGAGGGCTTCGGGGGCACTGGTCATGGGTTCACTCCGAAAACTGAGGGGCCAGGCGCGGCGACGGCCGCAGTCAATGACTCAAGGATAGGCTCGATCCCCCGGGGAAGGAAAGCCCCCCGCGGATCAAGGGTGAGAGCGGGCCGGCACAGTTCCCCAGTCCTGCTTGGGCCGCGGCGGGGCGGAGGGTCAGCGGATGACACCATCGACATCGTCACGGTCTCCCCCGCCGACGATGGTGTCGCGGGCGATGCCCACGGTGGGATGATCGCCCGCGCCGGTGGCTGAGGCCCCTGCGGGCTGTCTGCGGTTTCCGCGTTCCCGCGGCTGGGTTCGCGTGAAGCGATGAACACGGCGGTGGCATCAGCGCACCTCGCGTCACCTTTCTCAAGTCGGAAAACGCCGGAAAAGGTGCGTTCCGGCGATCCTGGCCTGCAACCGGGCCTTCCCACGATCATCGTTGGAACAATGATCCGTCCGCGGCTGAAAATTTTTTTCATTTTCGGGTCGTTTCGGCTTGAACCGGACTTGCCAAAGTGGACAAGACAGTTCCGCCTGATGCGAGCCCAGCGGCCTGGCCGACCCGGGGATGCACGGCGGCTCGATATGGCGCCGCGGGCCCGACGGGATCGTCGGGCGGAGCGGGACAAGCCGGCGGATCGGAGGGGTCGGCCGGCGCCGCAACCGCCGACGGTGGATTGACCGGCCCGGCAAGGCATCGGCCCGGCAAGGAATCGGCCCCGCAAGGCATCGGCCTTGCCCGCGTTCCGAAGGTGCCGGTGGCCGTCGCGCGGCGCGGGGAGTTCTCCCCGGCCATCTCCATCGGCCCGGACCGGTGCGGCAGGTTCGTGCGGCGGCGGGGGAACGTCCGTCGCCGTGGCCCAGCCAGGATCAGAGGTGTTTGAGGCGGGAAAGAAAGGGGGACTTTTCCCGCGGAAGGGTTGAGATGATCGCGAGAATCGAGCCACTGGAAGATCGAAAGCTGCTTGCGGTGACGATGACCGCCGACGGGTGGACGAAAATCACCCCCTCCAGCACCAGCCGGATGATCTATGTTTCCAGCTCCACCGGCAACGATGCCAACCCCGGCACGCAGGATCGCCCGATCAAAACGCTGGCCCGCGCTCAGCGGCTGGTTCGCGATCTGCACCCCGACTGGGTTCTGCTCAAGAGAGGCGACACCTGGTACGAAAGCTTCCCGGACTGGGTGGTCAGCGGCAAAAGTGCTCAGGAACCCACGGTGATCACGTCGTACGGCAGCGGCCCCCGGCCGAAGATCCTCACCGGCACGAGCGGGGGAATCACCCTGGCGCACAAATACTCCAACCCCCTGCACCACGTCGCGGTGATCGGACTGCACTTCCACGCCCACACCTACAACGGCTCCAACGGCACGGTGAAGACTGCCGGCATCCGGATCATGCGCAAGGGCAGCAACATTCTCCTGGAGGACAATTTCATCCAGGGATTCAAGGACAACATCGTCATTGATCCCACTGCCCCCGTAACTGACGTCCGAATCCGCCGAAACGTGATCGTGGATGCCTTCAACGCCCGGGCGGTGGGCAACGGCCACGCGCAGGGCATTTACGGGGGTCCGAACGCCCGGGGGACGCTGATCGAAGAAAACATCCTCGATCACAACGGCTGGAAGGTGGGCGTGCCCAACGCGGGCCAGACGATGTTCAACCACAGCATTTACTTCAACACCGGCTCCAGCGGGCTGGTGGTGCGTGGCAACATCATCACCCGATCAAGCCTGCGCGGTGTGCTGGCGCGCGGCGGGGCGGTGGTGGAAAACAATCTCTTTGCCCGCAACCCCGTTGCCGTGCAGGTGGGCAACGGCAGCAGCGTCGTTCAGAACAACGTGATCCTCGAGGGCAACGATCTGGGCACAACTCAGGAACTGGGCAAGGGGGTCGAGGCCTTCTCGATGAGCCGCCTGCTGGTCCGCAACAACGTCGTCGCCCACGATATCAGCCGTGGCAGGCACAACAACATCGCCGTCAACATTCAGAACGGCGTCGGAGGTGGCGAAATCCGCGGCAACACCGTCTACAACTGGGAACACGGCTTCAAGAACGCTGCCCACTTCACCGTCGCCGACAACCGGGTGACCCTCAGCAGCCAGGTGGCTTCCAGTCGCACGAATTATGCCGATCCCAATCGCCTTCTGGGCAAATACCACGCTTCGCTGGGCCGCACCGGCACCATTGAATCCTTCCTGGCGATGGCTCGGCTGCAATCCCGCGATTCCTGGGACCCCCGTTACACCGCCAAATCGGCCGGGAATTACGTCCGCGCCGGGTTCAACCTCGCCACCAGCGCCGCCCGTCCGTCTGCGCCCGCCGCTGCGGCGCAAAGCCCGATCAAGGCATCAGCCGAGTCGATCTGGAGCCGGGAACGGATCGACCCCGCCACCACGCCGGTGGTCTGACGCACCCAAACGGGCAACCTGCCATTCTGGCATCCTGATTCGTGCCGCTGTCCCCTGATCTCGCTCAAGACAGGCCAGCGGCAGCCCCCCGCGGGCCTTGTTTGCTGCGGAATCGGGCGCGCGCAACCCCTGCTGGACGCCGACGGCAAACCAGCATCACCGCGGCGCTTACGGCCGCAGCCATCCAGCCCGGCTCCGGCACGCGGACAGACCCCCGCATCGCCGTCGGTTGTGTGGTGATGCGATAGATCGTACCCCCGGCGAAATCCACGACGTACAGCCCCCCCGGCCCGACCAGCAGGTCGCTCACCAGACCGAAATCGTTGCCGAACAGAAGCGCATCCTGCTCGGCAAAGCGATTGGAGTTGCTGTTGTCGGCCACCAGATCCGCCAATGGGCCTTCCAGCCGAAGCGAGCGCCGCGAACCCGTCAGCTCAAAACGCAGCACCTTTCCCCCGCGAGTCGTGCCGACGAACAGGTCATTTTTGTATTCTGCCCCCAGCCGGCTGGAGGGGAAGAATTCCAGATCGGTCGGGGCCACCGGCGCCACCCACGAAAACTTCGGATCGTCATACACCGCCGCCGGACCCAGCGGATTCAGCGCCGGCACCCCGCCCTGCCGGCTCGAAGGACCCATGATCCGTTCCCATCCGCTGTTGAACCCCTTGAACACGCGGTTGATCTCGTCGTAATCCCCCGGACCGTTTTCGGTGTCCCACAAATCCCCCGTCACCGGATCAAACGCAATCCCGAAGCTGTTGCGGATGCCATAGGCATAAATCGCCCGGGCATCACCCGAAAACGGGTTATCCGCAGGAATCGTGCCCGAAGGGTTCAGTCGCAGCACCGCCGCCGTGTTCTGAATCGCCGTGCCCCCGTAGTTGGCGGTCTGATTGTTCAGATTCACATCCCCGTTCACGGCATACAGCTTGCCGTCCGGCCCGAACACCAGCTTCCCCCCGTTGTGGTTCTCCCCGGGAAGCACGGGCAGATCAATGATCTTCCGGTCAAACACCAGCGACGAACCGTCGTAGCGATATCGGCTGATCTTGTTGGAAATCGCCGTGCCTCCGTCGGCGGTGGCGGCGGTGTGATACAGGTAGACCAGGTTGTCTGTGGCGAACGTCGGGGAGAGCACCAGCCCCAGCAGGCCGCGTTCACTGCTGTTGGCAACCGGCAGATCCAGCAGCGTGCCCCGGATTCGCCGGTCGCGCACCAGCCGCACCCGGCCGGTGTTCTTCTCGATCACCATCATGTCGCCACGGGTATTGAAGATCGCCGCCCCCGTCGGGTTGCTCAGCCCGCTTACCCACGTCTGGACCCGAAGGTTCGGATCCACCACCGTCTGAGCCAGGCAGACCGGCGCCAGGCACACCACCACCGCAATCATCACACTTCGCATGTCGCGATTGTACGGGTATCGTCGCAGGCAACACAGACCCGCGAACGCGACATGTACGGCAACCTCCCCGGATGGATCATCAGTGTCCTGATCGTCATCGCCACGGTGGCCGGGCTGGCGTGGATCGAACGGCGCAGCCGTCCGACCCCACCCGACGACTTCGGGCAAAACCCGGCACATGTTGCGCCTCTGGAGCTGCCCGAGCCTCCCCCCGCCGCCGTCGGAAGCCCCTCCCCCGGCGCATCTCCCGAAGCCTTGCAGTCCATGATCCAACAGGTGCAGCGCCGACGGGATGCGTTGGAGGCGTTCGCCAAAGCCGGAACCATCACCGACCTTCCCGGCATCGAGCCAATCCTCCAAGCTCTCACCTCCGCCGCGTCGGCCGATGCTAACGGCATCTTCCTCCCCTTTGCCCAGGAGTGGATCAGCTATGACGAACCGAAACCCACGCTGGAAGCGCTGGAGCTGGCCGGCAACGTCGCCGTCCGTGCGGCGTTGCTGTCCCGCCACAGCGACCCCGATTTTGCCGCCAGCACCTTCCGGGCCACCTTTCGACTCGGGCAGCAGCTCTTTCGCGACCGGCTCACCTGCCAGCAGCTCGAGCTGGGCCTGCGTTTCATGGCCGAATCGGTCGCCGGGCTGAAGCGGCTGGCACAGGATTCCGGCGACGCCGCTGCCCTCGATCAGCTTGCTTCCTTCGATGCCCAGCGGCTGGCTCTGGTGCGAAACCGCGTGGTTCCGATGGCCTCCAGAATCCGCACGCTGGACGGTCGGATGGTCTCTGCCAACGCCGGCAACGTGCTGCGGTGGGCACGGGACCGCTCAGCCGAGCGGGTCTGGCGGATTGAGTCGATCCTTGCCCTCGGTCGGCTTCGCTACTTCGCCGGACCGACCGGCACCCTGGGCGATCAACGGCAGGCCAACCGGACGCTCGATGCCTTGGAGAACGACCCCGACCCCCTGATCGCCCTTGCCGCCCGACGCGCCCGCAGCCTGACAATCGATCAATACCGCCGGTTGCGGTAGACCCCTTGCCAGCCCCCATGGGTTGTGCGGAAACCCTTGCTGCCGCTCCGATCGAACCCTTGCCAATGCATCGGCTGCGCCAAGACCCCCCCGGCGCAACCCGCCCGGGATCACGCCACCAAACCCCCCGCCCAGAACCTCGCTCAACCGAACCACCGACGACCCCGTCCTGCCCGAACGGTCGGCGGGGGTCCCGGGGGCTGGGCCGAGCAGGTGAAGGCGGATGAATTCAATCCTCCATCGAAGCACGGACCGTCGCCACCGCACTGAGCCACCGACGGGCACAGTCGGGCATCTCATACCGCAGCGAATCGGCCAATGTCACCGGATCGCGGGACTCGACGGCGTGTTTGAGCGTGCGGAGGTTCCCGGCAAGCTCGGCCAGCAACTCGCGGAAGGGGCTTCCGTCGATCTGGAGCCGCTCCAAGTCCACCGCCAACGCGCGGGCGGCTTGCAGAAACGATGCCTGACCCCTTTGCAGACCCCCCAGACTCTCAGACAGCCCCTCCAGCGACGGAACCTCGCCGCTTCCCGGCAAGGCCTCTGCCGACTTCTCAAACCGCTCTAACGCCTCTCGAAACGCCGACTCGGCCAGGTCCAAAGCCTCCCGTGCCGATCGTCGGTCTACCGTGGTTTGCACGTCAATGACGTGATCGGCCGTCGAAAGACCCTCGTATGACTCCAACAAAGCCGGATCGGTCGGCGCACCGTCGATGCACAGACTCACCGGCAGGCGACCGGCCTGCCGAAGTTGCTGCAGAACCTCTCCGAGCGTGGCCGGGGGGGTTTTCATCGGCTGCTGGTCGATCGTCACTGCCATCAGAGTCGGCTATCCTACCCTCCACCCCACCCCGGGGCGAATCATCGCCAGCCCCGCAACCGAATCTGCCCCGGGCGCCAGCCCCCAGCCCCTCGCCGGCCACGCGCCGCCCCTCCCGGGCACCTCCGACAGACCCTGAAGCCCCTGGCATCCCCTTGCCCCGGCCCGGCGGTCAAGTCGGTGAAATTTCTCTTGCTTAACAGCCTCGGGAAGGGTACTGTTGCCACCTTCGGGCCGTTCCGGGCAGCCTTTCTCGTCTGGCCCGGCTTGAATCGCACGACCGCTGGCGGACAGGGACCGTCGGCGGACGGTGCTCACCTGTGCAGCAGAAAAACCAGGTTTCTGTTGGCATTCGCCGCGCTCCGTGCCACCGCGCGCGATCTCGCGGCGTGCGCCCGCAAGGAAGGGAAAAAACATGCACCCTGCAACCCCCCCCGCTCGTCGCCGCGTTGCCTCCACTTCCCTAAGCCTCAAGACCCCCTCATCCGGTTTCAGACGCAGCCGGCGCGGGGTCATGCTGGCAGCCGTCTCAGTCCTTGGCGCCGCGGCGCCGCTGGCCTCCGGCCAGATTTTCACCTGGGTCGGCGCCGCCAGCTCAAGCTGGAGCATCGGCACCAACTGGGCCGGTGGCATCCCCCCGGCTCCGGGGGGGTTGAGCACCTACACCCTTCGCTTCAACA
>JAVQWE010000151.1:0-6735 GCA_033579175.1 Phycisphaerales bacterium
GACGGTCTGCAATCGGTGCCGATCCAGTGGTCCATGAGCAACACGAAGGTCAAGCGCGCGTTCATCAACGAGCTGGCGCGGCTGAAGGCCGTCGCGGCGAGCCGGCCGGCGGTGAAGGGTGTCGGACGGGTGGCAATCCCCGCGGAAACCGGCACGGATCGGCTTGAATCCGGTCTGTTTGCTGAAGTGGCGATCGACTGAGCCTGCCGCGACAAGCTGGCTGCCGGTATGCTCCGGCCAGCCCATGGACCCGCCACCGAAGTGCTCGACGAAGGTAATGCCGCTGCTGGCCCTGGCGGCAGGAATCGGGCTGCTGCTGCTGGAGCTGCGGAGCGAGGCGTCGTCGTTCTGGCTTGTGCTGGCGGTGGTCGTCATCGTTCTGGCGACCGCCGGGCTGGTTTTCGGCTCATCGCGTCCGGGGCGAGACTGAGACCCGGGCTATTTCCGCAAGATTCCGACAAGTTCCACGTCGAATTCCAGCGTGGCATTCGGGGGGATCGGCCCACCGGGGGTCCCGCGCTCGCCGTAGGCCAGCTCCGGGGGAATGATCAGCTTGCGTTTCTCCCCGATCGTCATTCCGGCAATGCCCTCATCCCAGCCCTTGATGACGCGACCGGCCCCCAGCTCAAAATCAATGGGTTTGCCGTGTCTGCTGGAGCTGTCGAACTCGGTTCCGTCCGTCAGCCGGCCGGTGTAGTGCACCCAGACGTGGTCACCCTTGCGGGCGACTCCATCGCTTCTGGCGACATGCACAATCCGCAGGCCTGATTCCGTAGTGGTTTCCTTCGGCTCGTGCCCGGGGGGGTCATCGGCGAAGGCAAAAAAGGCCAATCCCGTGCCGCCGAGCACTACGATCGTTCGAATCCAAGCTTTCATGGTTGCGCATGATACGTCAGATCGCAAGACAGCCAAACCCCGAAGGCCCGTCGGCTCGCCCGCGGCCGCTAACGCCACCCGCAACCCCCTTGCCCGATGTCAAGCATTGATTCGGCCCGGGTGTCGGGTATTCTGGCTCGATTCCTGATCTACCGGGCGCCGGCCAATCACCATGAAGGAAATTGACACCGTCGACAATAACATCGAGCAATCCCAGGAAACCGCGGAACGGCCGCACCCGCGGTCGCGTGCCGATCTTTCCGAGATTCACGCGGCCGCCAACACGCTCGTAGAAGCCTTGCGGAAGGTAGACGACGGAGATCTGGTGGCCGAGCTGGTGGCCAACTCGATCAAGCTTCTGCGGGACGACACCAACCGTGGTGATATCAAGCTGGTGAACAAATCCTTCAAGGAGCTGCGGTATGCGCTGAAGGTGTTTGCCCCCTACCGGGACGTGCGGAAAGTGGCGATCTTCGGTTCCGCCCGCACGCCTCCCGACGATCCCGACTACCTCGCCGCGGCCGAGTTCGGGCGCAAAATGGCCGCGTTGCGCTGGATGGTGATCACCGGCGCGGGCGGTGGGATCATGGCCGCCGGACATGGGGGCGCCGGACCGGAGCCTTCGTTCGGGCTGGCGATCCGTCTGCCATTTGAGCAGAAAACCAACGATTACATCGCCGGCAACGAAAAGCTGATCAACTTCAAGTATTTCTTCACGCGGAAGCTGATGTTCCTGCGTTCCAGTCATGCGGTGGTGCTGTTTCCCGGTGGGTTCGGGACCATGGACGAAGGCTTTGAGGTGCTCACGCTCGTGCAGACGGGCAAGAGCGTGCCCATGCCGATCGTGATGGTCGATCGTCCCGGCGGCCAGTTCTGGCACGCGTGGCAGGACTATGTTTCCACTCATCTGCTGGGCCGGAAACTCATCAGTCCCGAAGACTTTCACCTGTACCGAATCACCGACAGTGTGGATGAAGCCATCCGTGAGGTGGTGGGGTTTTACAGAAACTATCACAGCGTGCGTTATTTCCGTGATGATGTGATTCTGCGGCTGAACCGCGCGCCGGATGCGGCGCAGCTTGATCGCATCCGCCGCGAGTTCAGTGATCTGCTGCTCCCGGGGGGAAGCGATTTCCGCGTCTCGGGGGCGCTTCCGGTCGAGGCCGACGAAACGCCCCTGGCCCACCTGCCTCGTCTGGTGTTCGGGTTCAACAAGCGCGATCATGGTCGGATGCGCCTGCTGATCAACTACCTGAACACGTTTTGAGCGGCGAGGAATCGAGTTGGCTTGCGCGACAGAAAGCCGCGCGTCGATGGGGCAGCACACTCCCTGGAAGCAGCGGGCGCCGCAGCCCCTTTTCAAGTGGAAGTCTCCGCGTGAGAATTCATGTGTAACCCCATGTCCTCGCGCCTGATCTCACTGCTGGAGAACCTGCCCCCCAGCCGCGTGCTGGTGCTGGGGGATTTCATGATGGATCGCTACATCCACGGCAATGCCGAGCGGCTCAGCCCCGAGGCTCCCGTGCCCGTGCTCCATTTTCAGCACGAGGAATGGCGGCTGGGAGGCGCCGGCAACGTGGCGGCGAGTCTGGTTGCGCTGCATGCGAAGCCAGCGGTGGTGGGGATCGTGGGCCACGACGACACCGGCGAGCGGCTGCGCGAGGGATTGATGCGGCTCGGAGTGGACGTCAGCGGGCTGGTGAGCTGTTGCGACCGCCCGACCACCTGCAAGACCCGTCTGGTCGGCTCGGCTCAGCATCGCCATCCACAGACGATGCTACGGCTGGACCGGGAGAATCCTGCTCCGGCCCCTCCCGAGGCCGAGAATGCCCTGCGGGAGCACCTTCGGCGGCGGATGCCGGAGTGCGACATCTTCTGTATCGAAGACTACAACAAAGGAGCGGTCACGCAGGCACTATGCCGCGACGCGATTGCTCTGGCAGCCGAGTGCGGAAAGCCGGTGATTGTGGATCCGGCGAATCTGCCCGACTACACCCGCTACGCCGGCGCCACGTGCATCAAGCTGAACCGCACCGAAACCCAGCGCGCCACAGGAATCCTCCCCCGGACCGAAGACCAGCTCCGCGCCGCCGCCGAAACGCTGCTTTCTGCGCTCAACGCTGGCTGCGTCGTCATCACCCTCGACAAGGATGGTGCGTATCTGGCGACGCGCGAGGGTCAGCGCCAATGGCTGCGAACCCGGGAACGTCAGGTCTTCGACGTGACCGGCGCCGGAGACCTGGTGCTGGCAATGCTGGCCGTCGCCCGGGCTGCCGGCGCGGATTGGTCGGAAGCGGTCGTGCTGGCGAATCTGGCCGGCGGGCTGGCGGTGGAGAAATTCGGGGTCGTTTCCGTCACACCCCCCGAAATCATTCAGGAACTGCTCACCGAAACCCACGAGCATCTGGGAAAACTCCGGAAGCTTGAGCCTTTGCTGCAGGAACTGCACCACCACCGCGCCGCCGGCAAGAAAATCGTCTTCACCAATGGCTGCTTCGATATCCTGCACCTGGGTCACGTGAAGTACTTCCAGTTCGCTAAATCCCAAGGCGACGTGCTGGTCGTGGGAGTAAACACCGATGCTTCGATCCGGCGACTCAAGGGAGAAAAGAGGCCGGTGATCGCCGAAGCCGACCGCTGCGGCGTTCTGGAAGAGCTGGAAAGCATCGATTACCTGATCCTTTTCGATGAGGACACCCCCCTGCGGCTGATCGAGGCCATCCAGCCGGATGTCCTGGTGAAGGGCGCGGATTACACCAAGGAACAGGTTGTCGGGTGGGATATCGTGGAAAAAGCCGGGGGGCGCGTGGCGTTGGCGCCTCTGATCGACGGCCGAAGCACTTCGAACGTGATTGAACGCATTCTGGCGGCGTATACCTGAGTGGCTGCCAACGCCGCCTGCGGCACCGGGATCGACTGTGCCGCCGCGAGCGGTTCTGGGATTCCGAGGGGGGTCGCCTCCCTGAATCTCTGGAGTCACTTGATTTACGCATCGTTTGCGGTTCTGCTGGGTCGATCAGCCCGTCGTCGGGGTCGAACTTGATCCGCCGACCACGTCGGTGTCGCCTCTCTGGGACACCCATCGACTCGCCAAGTGGCGTTTTCGAGCGCTGCGTGAGGTTTTTTACATTTTCAGGAGGACGCCATGCGTCTGCTGCCCCTTTTTGTGTCGTTGGCCGGCTTCTTCTGGCTGTTCGGAGGGTCGATTCTGGCGCAGGAAGCCAGCCCGATGTACGAATCCTGGGCAAAACAGAAGGTGGGTGCCTCGGTGAAGCTGAAATCCAGCAGTGAAATGATGGGCCAGAAAAGCGAGCTCGAGACGAACCTTACGCTGGTGGAACTGACCCCGGAGCGAGCCATCGTCGAAGCGAAAATGACGGTCCACGTGATGGGTCAGACCATGGAACAACCAGCGCAGAAGCTGGAAATCCCGGCCCAGGTGACAACGGAGCAGCCGACCGACCCCATCGAGGCGATGAAGAAAATGGGGGCAGAAGTGACGGAACTGCCCGGGGAAGACGTCACGGTGGCGGGCAAGAGCTACTCGTGCAAAGTTTTCCAGACTTCCGTTAAACAGGGGGAGAACACCGTAACCGGAAAGACCTGGACCAGCACTGAGATGCCCGGGATGCTCGTGCGCATGGAATCCACCACCGAGGGAGCCATGGCAAGCAAGACGGTGGTGGAGGTTGTTGAGGTGAAGTAGCCGCCACGCCGGCTCACCAACCGGTAAGCTGGGGAACCATGGATCCAAGGTCCATGGTTTTCTATTTTATCCATTTTGTGCAAACTATCATTCGGAACCCCAAGATTGGTGGTTACGGTGGTGGCTCTGGCTGTTCGTCGATGGTGGATCGAACCTCTGTCCAAATGGGTGAGAGCCTTAGCGTCAGACTCGAGGCCGATGGTTACCCGGCTCAAAACCGATGGCTACTCGCGGGGGATTCCCGCCCGGGGGGAAGAAAATTCACGAGCTTTTCGGAAAACGGGAAGGAAATTTCTTGCGTTATCGGCAGGTTTCGGTAACCTGTCGGGCACACGTCTGAAGGTCGGTTTGCGTCAACTGGGCATGGCGAATCGACTTGGCCGGGTCGGCTCCGGTGGTACTGCCGTGACTGCGACCCGAACGCTTCGCCTGATGTCCGCACCGTGCGGGCGTCAGGGAACACGTCTTGAAGGCAAATGCCCGGGGAGAAAATCATGCGATCGGCTCGCACCTCTCTTCTGGCCGCCGGCGTCGCGGCTGCCGCTTTCGTGGCACCTTCCTCGGCTGTAACGATCTACGGCATCAACAACCTGGGTGAATCCCAATTCGGCCCCGGAGGGGATCAGTTGATTCGCTTTGATTCCTCCAATCCCCTCGGAACCGTCGTCAACATCGGGCGCACGGGTGTAGCGACGTCGGGCTTCTCCGGGCTGGACTTCCACAGCAACGGGAACCTGTATGGGGCGGTAGGCTTCGTCGGCACCGGTGGGAATACCGCGAACATCAACAATTTCTATCAGCTCGATATCAACACCGGGACGGCCACGCTGATTGGCAACATGGGCTTGCCGGCGGGCTTCTCCGTGGCCGACCTTTCCTTCAACCCGGCCACCGGGCAGATGCAGGCACTGGTGAACAACGCCACCGCCGGCGCGGGCCGAATTGTGCGGCTGTACACCGTGAACGTCGCCACCGGCGCCGCCACCCTTGTGGGAGATATCACCGGCCTTCCCATTTCCCCCGCGACTGACAAGTTGCTCGTGGGCCTGGCCACCGCTGCCGATGGCACGAATTATGTCCATGATCTGGTGGCCGATCGGATGTTTCGATTGAACGGATTGGCTGCCCAGCCGCTGGGCTCCGGAACCCTCGGCTTTAACACCAACTTCTCGCAAGGCATGACGATCGACCATGCCGGCGACGGAACCTGGTACCTCGCGTCACTGGAAGTCACTGCCGGTGGTGCATTAGACGGCTCGCGAATCCGTACCGTGAGCTTCGTGGACGGTAGTGCCAACACGATTCTCGCTACTTGGCCCACTGGCCCGGGCAATACCGCATTGCCACGTTACGAACTGGGCGACATTGCGGCGGTGATCCCCGAACCGGCCGCGGTGATGCTGCTGGCCCCGCTGGCCCTGCTTCGTCGCCGACGCGGGTAAATCCGCCGGTGTAGAGCGGCGAAAAAACCCCAGCCCGGCATCACAGAATGCCGGGCTTTTTGTTTTGTCATCCATCGCACGGCGTCTTAACGTCGATCGCGCCGGTTTTTTTCGCGACGGCCGCGCCGGTCCCCGCAATCCACGCGGGCCGCGGCCGGCAATGCCCGACAGCGAGGCAATCACCTTCCTCAGGATCGCCGATCCAACGACAGCAGGGGAACCCTTCTTCCGCCACTTCGGCAAAACGATTGAGCGTTCCAACCACGATCGAGCACCGCGGTTGCGCTTGGAGCGGCCCGATCCGATCGGCTGGGGCTTATTCCAGATGCCGCCGGAAAAACGTGATCGTCTCGGCCCAGGCTTGCTTCGAGGCTGCCAGATTCGCCCCTTCCCGGCCTGTCTGCTGTCGAAGAAAGCCGTGCCCTGCCCCCTCATAAACGTGCTTGACGAAGGATTTGCCGGCCTCCGACATCGCCTGCTGGCTCATCGGGATGGTCGCGTTCACCCGCTCATCGTCGCTGCCATAAAGCCCCAGAACCGGACAGGTGATCCGCGTATAGTCGGCCGGCTCACGCGGGCCAGAGCCGTAGTACACTACCGCCGCCGACAGATCGGGCTGCCGTACGGCGTAGTTCCACACTTGCGAGCCACCCCAGCAATATCCAACCACCCCGAATCTGCCGCTGGCGGCCGGCAGCGCCGTGGCATAGG
>JAVQWE010000152.1:0-6724 GCA_033579175.1 Phycisphaerales bacterium
AATCGGCCCTTCAGAACACGGTGATGTACACAACCTCCAGCGGCCAGACCACCATCGACGTGTTCCGGCACGGAAAGTATCCCCCCAAGCACCCCACGATCGCCAACACCCACATGGCAACGGGAGGCAAAGTCGCCTATAACCTCTTGTGGGCCGATGGACACGTCACCACCGAAAATGATCAGAAAGCCGCCTATCTGGGGGTGCGGTTCCGTTTTCCCGGGTAGGTTTCGATGAAACGCTGCTCCCGCTCAGCCTTCACGCTTGTCGAGCTGCTGGTGGTCATCGGCATCATCGCGATTCTGATCGCCGTGCTGCTGCCGGCCCTGAACAAGGCGCGCAAACAGGCCGCCACCACGAAATGTGCCGCGGCGCTGAAGGATCTGGGCAACGCCTTCAACATCTACGCGGCCGAGTTCAAGGGTTTTCTGCCCCCGCCGCAGATTCGCCCCCGCAGTGGACGATTTTACAATCTTGACGCCACCCAATACCCCGTCACGTCCCCGAGCGGCGAGCTGGTCTACGCCTATTGGTTCAATTTCATCCAGAAATACGTCACTCGCGGCCCCGTCGGAGTCGATGCCAACGAAGCCGCCACCGCCACCGACGCCCGCCGACGCACCATCATCTGGGGCTGCCCGGAGTTCGAAGGCCTGTTCACCGCCACCACCGGCGATGGCTACAACCGGGTTCAGACCGGCTACGGGATGAATATCTGGCCCACCTTCACTGCCCGGCACCCTTCCGGTTCGGTGCGTTTCCCACCGGCGTCGGAACGGGCGCATATCGAAAACTGGCCGAGCATCGCAGGTTCCCCGCAGGTGGGCACCTGGCCGATGCAGAAGACGTTCCTTCGAAATGGCGCCGAACGCATTCTGCTGGCCGACAGCCGATGGTGGGCCTTGGAAGCCGACCTGCTGAGCACCAGCGGGGGCAGCCCGAATTATCCCGCGATTGAGTGGCAGATCGGCTCTTCACCCAGCTATCCGGCGGGAATCCCCCCGGCGGTCAGTGGGACGGGCCGAACCAGTATCGATCTTTACCGCCATGGCACCCCCCCACCGCTTACGGGCACCTACAACGCCATCGGGGGTGGCCCCATGGATGGACGATCGCGCAGCGCCCGCGTCAGCTACAACGTCTTGTGGGCGGACGGGCACGTCAGCACCGAGACGGATCGCAAAAACGCCTACCAAGGCCTGCGGATGCGGTTTCCGGGTTAAAAAAACGGGCCTTTGCGGGACCTGTCGGTCGCAAGGCCCGCGGATCGAACGGCAGCAGGGGTAACGGCCCTAACGTGGGATCGGCCGTCGGACCACGGCCCTCAAGCCGCCCGCTCCGGCTCATGACAGGCAGATAAGACCTGAAAACCCGGGGAAACCTGGGTATCAGCCGTTCGTCCGCCTGCAACAGATTCGAAAACTGCCTTGGAACCCCTGCACAACGCAGCCTCGTGTTGGAAGCGTACGGAGGCAGAGGGTTCATCCCTGCGATTTTTCGTCGAACGAAGCCTGTTTCAGCGTTGCGTCGTTGAGGCGCCACAGGTTATAATTCTATAAGTTATACGTGTTCCTTTGTAGCCCCCGCCGGAGAAACGGCTCATGCGTCTTTCCTCCCGCAACCGTGCTTTTACGCTGGTGGAACTGCTGGTGGTCATCGGCATCATTGCCGTTCTGGTGGCGATTCTGCTGCCGGCTCTGGGGGCCGCCCGCCGGCAGGCCAATACGACGCGATGCATGACCCAGCTCCGCGAGATCGGCAACGCCCTCAACCTGTACGCCGCCGACAACGCCGGCTGGTGGCCCGTCGTCCGGCATCAGGCAGATCTGAGCTTCCCTACGAACAACGTCCGACTTCGCAGCAACCCGCCAAGGAACGACTATTGGTACATGTTCCTGCTCAGGTACTTCAGCAAAATCCCTTATTCAAACGTCGCTGGAGCGCGCCTGGGCGATTACGTGAACACTCCCCTTTGGGGCTGTCCGGAGGTTGACAAAACTGATCTGCAAACCAGCAACTCGTCAGCGGATTTTGATTCCGGATATGGAATGGGCAACTATGCCGCGTTTCGCAAGGATCAGGCAATCTGGGCAACCCGTAACTCGGGCACCTGGTCGGCCATGATCCAAGGTCCGACGAACGCCGTCGAGGGAAGGTATTACAAGCAGGAAGATTACACAAACCCGGCAACGCGCGGCATCATCGCCGACAGCAAATCCTGGTTCCTGGAAGTCATCTGGCTCTCGGCCACGAGTAATCCGGTGATTCCAGCCCAGACTCTTGGAAGAGTGGGATACAACAGCGCCAGCGGCAACCAGTTTGACCGGTATCGCCACGGGAAATATCCGCCCGCCGCGGGGTCGGTGTACAGCCGCGTCGGCGGCAGGGTCGCGTTCAATATGCTCTTCTGCGACGGACACGTTGAGACACTGACCGACGTTGCCCAAGGGTACCGCGCAATGCGTCAGCGTTGGCCGAACTAAGTGTTCCTCCCACCGCGGAGGGGAAAGATGTCCAGATCGCGTTCGTCCGGTCGCGCCGGATTTACCTTGGTTGAACTGCTGGTGGTCATCGGCATCATCGCCGTGTTGGTGGCGATTCTGCTGCCGGCCTTGAGCCGCGCGCAAAGAGCGGCCAACACCACGAAATGCCTTTCCAACCTTCGGCAGATCGGGCTCGCGTTCCATTATTACGCGCAAGACAACCGGGAAGCCTGGCCGGTGGTGCGTCAGGATACCCCCGAGACCCCTGCCGGCCCGCAGAATGTGGTCAATCGTTACTGGCAGGACATGATCCTGCCTTACCTCAGCAAGACCGGAAAGATGGCGTACCAGTTGAACATCTCCGACCCCAACGCCGTCACGGACGCAGAAATGGCCCGCAAGAGCGTGCTGTGGGGCTGCCCGGAGTACATTCCCTGGACGGTCGGCGGGAATGTCACGGATGCCAACTACTTCCTGGGAGTGACGCGATTCAACAACGGGTATGCGATGAATCACTACCCGACGGCCTCTGCCACGAATCCTCGGCAGGCGAATCAGATGCCGCCGTCGAACGAATGGGCGATGCGGTCAACGGTCACGGGAGTCGGGAAAGTTTACAAGCGGTCGGCGTGGACGCGCCCGGCCGAACGCATGCTCGTAACCGACTCCTACCTGTGGATCCTGACAGTGAACGGGTATTCCGGCGGGGCGTTCGCCGCTCAGCATGCGGCGCTGGTCTCCACTCCGGTAGGAAACGGCAACAGCCACATGGACCGCTACCGGCACGGAAAGCGCCCAAGCACCATCGGGCCGGCTGGTGACGTGCGCTTCGACCCTGACCCCCGGGCGGGCCGCGTCGGGATCAATGTTCTCTTCTGCGACGGTTCGGCACGGACTCTTTTCGATTACAAGGAAGCTTATAAGGCGGTGCGCATGCGGCTTCCCTGATGGTTTTGTCCGTTGTCACCTGCCAGGTTGTCCACCGGCGCTCAGCCCCCGCTTCTTCCCACCCCAAGTACATTTGCCACGGGGCGTTCTTTCCCGTCGCTGGGTCGATTGACGATCTGGAACTCCCCCGATTGAACCTCACGCCGCACCAGCGTTGTGCTTCCCCCGCCGTCGAGGTTGATCGCGTTCACCACCCCGTGCTTCTGGAACTCCAGGAGCATCTCTGCCCCGGTCATGCCCACGGAGACCCCGGGCTGGCGCCCGTCGACGATCAGGATGGTGAGCGTCTTGCCCTCGGCATCGATACCGACGGCCGTCCGGGGGTGGCGGACGGTCATCATCCCTTCGGTGGGCACCCGGTCCTGCCCGTTGCGCAAAATCCAGGCATTTCCGGCAACCATCTGCCGGGCGTCCGGGGAGATTGCGCGCGTGTCCGTGATGTGGGCGCGGTTGTGCGCATCGATCCATAAGACCGGCCAGTCCTCGCGGCTGCGCGACCAGAGGCGGCTGTCGGTCATCGTCCAGCCCATGGCCGCGGCAGGCTGATCGACTTTGTACCCGCCTTCAGCCCAGGGGCCGGTTTTATCCACGGAGAAGAAGCTGGCGTTGACGGCCAGATCAAACCGCTCCCGCGACGCGATGGAGCTGACCGGGGCGAGTGTGGTCTGCCAAGGTCCGGGTCCGTCGGGATCGTCCCCCGCGGGCACGACGCGCACCTGCGCACGGGGGTGGGTCAGGTCGATCCGAACGATCCACAACCGCATCGGGGGATCGTCGCGTGTCTCGGAAATGATCGCAAAAGGCAGATCCGCCCTCGAAGGTGCCTCGTCGGCAGACACCGTGGCCGGCACCCCCGACAATGCGAGCGATGCAGGCCCTCCGCAGGCCGGCAGAGGAATTGCCAGCAGCGTCAGCAGACACAGGCGAAAAAATGTTTTCATCGGGCCTCCGTGAGGAATCAGAAGTTCCGCAGGGTAGCGGCAATCGGCGTTCCTGAGAATGCCTTGGTCCTTCCTCAGATCGATGCTGTCGCGAAGGGCCCGATCGGTTCGATGCGGCGTTGGCGGGGTCGGCCATTGACCGGATCACCCACGATCACAGAGCGGCAACGAGGTGTATCGCCGATGAGGTTCAATCGGGGCCCGCGAGGTCCTTCGACCTACGGTCAAGTGCGATCGGGCCGTCGTCCGATAAACCGAGGGACGGCCGGTGGCGCGTCGGTTGGAGGTCAGTTTTGGACAGTTTCGGTCGACACTGGACTCCCGTCTCGGCCTTGCGCTGGCGGTTGGAGGGGAACGTTACGGCGTTGCGGGCGCGTGACGCGGCACTGGCTGAGCGGATTCTAAGTCATTGCCCGACAAGAGATTACGTCATTTCCGCAGACGACAATGCGTTGTATTTCGGCGTCGTCGAAGCCGGTAGCGTCAAACCCCTGCCCAACCCTCTGCCCGCCGCCACTGCCGCAAAGGTCGTGACGCAGCTCGCTTCTAACCAGTCGGGTGCGCCGTTCCTGGTTGCCGGGCTTGATCAAGGCTGGCTGTGGAATTCCCTCTGGAAGCTGAAGGTGCAGGCGGCGGGTGCCCCCGGCCATCGGCCACCGCTCTTTTTGCTGTGTCGAGAGCTTGAATCCCTGTGGCTGGTCCTGCATCTGCATGACTGGAAGGAATTGCTGACGGATCGTCGGGTGCTGCTGTTCGTGGGTGAGGACGCCGTTGCCCAACTGCAACGGTTCCTCGAGGAAAACCCCGGCGTTCCCTGGCCGAGGGTGGCGGTGACGGTCGATCCGGCGGTCTGGCCGGAGGGAACTTCGCTGGACTCGGTCCTTGCGTCGCTGGCTGCCGACGCAGCCGCGCGCCGAGAAGAGCTTTCCCGTCAGATTGAGGCCCTGTACCGGGGGTTCACGCCCCAGCAATGGGCCGAGAAACTGCGAACTTCGCCGCTGCGCGTACTGGGGATCACCAGCCTGTACACGACGTTCCTGCAGCATTCCATGCGCGACTGGCTGGCCGCGATGGAGTCCCTGGGCCACCAGACGCGGCTGCTGATTGAACGCTACGATCATGAGCGGCCTGACGCGATCACGATGCTCACGGCCGTAGCCGAATTCCGCCCCGATCTATTGCTGATGATCGATCATTATCGCGGGGAATTCCCGTTTCTGCCGCAGATGATTCCCTGCGTGATGTGGGTGCAGGACCGGCTGCCCACGATCTTCCGGCCCGAAGCTGGCGCAGCTCAGGGCGCGATGGATTATGTCATGGGCTACGGGCGGCGCGACTGCGTGACGGATTTTGGCTATCCGCCGACGCGTTTCCTTGAAACCCCTGTGGGAGTCAACGAGGCAAGGTTTGCCCCCCCGCCGACCGGAGCGGACACCCAACCTGCCGGACGATTTGATGTAAGTCCTTGCCAGCAAATCAGTTTCGTCAGTCACGCCAGCACCCCACCCCGCAAGCTGGTGGATGAGATGATCGCGCAGCAGCCGCCGACCATGCGGGGACTGTTCGACTCGATCTACCAGCAGCTCGAGCAGATTTACCGCCGCGGCGAGTTCGTCACCCAGGAGTATTTCCTCGGGCAGATCGTCGACCGGGCGATCGCCCAGACCCGAGTAACGGTTCTCACACCTCAGGCGCTGTTCGACTTTGTTGCGCAGAAGCTGAACAACGCGTTTTTCCGGCATCAGGCGCTGCAGTGGCTCGTGGAGGCCGGATATGAGCTGGCGCTGTACGGCAACGGGTGGGAGGCTCACCCGAAATTCTCCCGTTTCGCCCGCGGCCCTGCCGACAATCAGACGCAACTGGCAGAGATTTACCGCCGCAGTGCCATCAACCTGCAGATTACGCCATTTGGTTCTGCCCATCAGCGTCTGTTTGAGGGATTGTGCGCTGGCGGATTCTTCCTGCTGCGAAAGGTGACGGGAGACGATGTGGAGCCGTTGTATCGCGAGCTCTGGGAGCTGTGCCTTGACCTTGGCATTCGCAACACCGCTCAACTGCGCGCAACCAGCGACAATCGCGTCGAAGCGCTGCTGCAGCGCATCAGTGACCTGACTGGAGAGCATCCGCTGAAGCAAAGACATGATTTCGTCGAGCTGCTCCAGGCGGTCGCGGAAGCGGGATTCCTCCGCATGGCCAGCACGATCTGGCCTGAATTCCCGGCCGTCTGCTTTTCCACACGCCAGGAGCTGCTCGCGCGGGTGCAGTATTTCCTGACAGCGCCAGACGAGCGACGCCAGATCGCCGAATCCATGCGCAGGCGTGTGCTGGAGACGGTTACGTATCGCGGCATCA
>JAVQWE010000153.1:0-6666 GCA_033579175.1 Phycisphaerales bacterium
CGTCGCCACGTCATGCAGCAGGCCGATCATCAACAGTGGCACGACCGTGGCCAACACCTGCAGGCGGAAGTGGGTGGCAACAAACGACGCCAGCGACGGGGGTGCATGTACCGGAAGATTCGATTCCAGCAGGGGCAGAACACTCTGTTCCCGGGCAAAGTGGTCGATGGGATACTGTGCCCACGAAAGCCCAGCCCATGCAGCGATCGCCGGCAGCGGACCCAGCAACATCCCCGGCAACGCCAGCGGCATTGCGGCAATTGGCCCGAGAATCTGCCCGACCGCGTTCCTCCAGGCATCCGTCCCGAACACCGCCAGAGCAAACCACACCACAATGCTGAAGCGACAGACCGTCAGCAACCATCCGAAGCGTCGCTGAAGCGTCCATGCCCCCGCGGGGAAGGCCAACCGCGTCTGCCACCGCGCCACCGCTGCCGGAATCAGCACGATCAGCAGAAAACCCCCGAAAATCGCAACCAGCCGCAGCCAGTCGACTTCGGCTTGCGGTAACCGCTCTCCCGCGGCGGCGACCCACAACACGTATAACAAAAGGATGAGAACCTGTGACACTCAGGAGGATTGAATCCGCCTCAGCCGAGGAAATCAAACCACCCGATCGTTGGGGTGAGGGACCGTCCGACGCGCCTCCTGAGGAGAATAGCGCGCGGTTGCACACCACAACATGGAGCGGTGCGGAGGCTGGTTGCCGCAATCGGTGGTATGCTCGCTGCCACGAGGCTACCGATCTCCGCATTCCCCCGGCTCCCGCGACTTCGATCGGTCAGCACGTCGCGCCCACCGCGCGCCCCCATCGGTCTGCTTTCCCGCCTGGGAGCCGGGCAATATCCTATGGTTTGCACACCATGGCCAAGGAATTCGATGTCATCGTGATTGGCGGGGGCCACGCCGGGGCCGAGGCCGCCTGGGCCGCGTCGCGCATGGGCGCTCAGACCCTGATGATCACCCTCGACCCCTCCAAGATCGGCGCGATGAGCTGTAACCCCGCGATCGGAGGCTTGGCCAAGGGGCAAATGGTTCGTGAAATCGACGCCCTCGGCGGCCTGATGGGACTGGCCACCGACGCGACCGGCATCCAGTTCCGAATGCTCAACCGCAGCAAAGGTCCGGCAGTCTGGGGTCCGCGGGCTCAATGCGACAAGCATCGTTACGCGGCCGAGGTCCAGCGGCTGCTTTCCACCTGCTCGAACCTCAGAATCCTTCGGGGGGAAGTGGCCGAGATCGAAACAGCCCCGTCAGTAGACGGCGGCGCATGGGTGGAATCGACGGCGGCGGATACCCCCCGGTCAGCGGTGAGCGGTGTTCTGCTGGTCGACGGCACCCGCCTGCGGTGCCGGGCCGTGGTGGTCACCACCGGCACGTTCCTGCGGGCACTGATGCACACCGGCGAAACCCGCACCGAGGGCGGTCGCGTGGGCGAGGCGGCGGCCAAAGGGCTTTCCGACTGCCTGCGAAGGCTGGGGCTGCAGTTGGGGCGTCTGAAGACGGGCACCCCCCCGCGATTGCATCGCGATTCCATCGACTTCAGCAGATTTGAAACCCAGCCCGGGGACGACCCGCCAACGCCCTTTTCCTTCCTGAACGAGTATGCAACCGGCTTGGAGGGTCCGGCAGCGACGTTCTGCGATCGCGCCTCCTTTAGCCATTCTTCTGCCGCAGTTTGGCGACCCCCCCTGCCCCAGTTGATCTGCTGGCTGGGTCGGACGAATCCGCAGGTTCACGAGATCATTCGTGCGAATTTACATCGCGCACCGATGTATTCGGGCCAGATCACCTCCACCGGTCCGCGCTACTGCCCCAGTATTGAAGACAAGGTTGTCCGTTTTGCGGACAAGCCCGCCCATCAGGTCTTTCTGGAGCCGGAGGGGCTGGATGTGCCGGAAATCTACGTCAACGGCGTCAGCACGAGCCTGCCGGCAGACGTGCAGGAGCAGTTGATCCGCCTGATTCCCGGCTTGGAGAACGCACGCATTCTCCGCTACGGCTATGCCGTCGAATACGACATGGTCTGGCCCACGCAAATCCGCCCGACGCTCCAGACCAAGCAGGTGCAAGGGCTTTTCCTGGCCGGGCAGATCAACGGAACCAGTGGCTACGAGGAAGCAGCCGGCCAAGGGCTGGTGGCAGGCATCAATGCCACCCTGTATGCCGCTCATGGCCCCAAGGACCCGGCAGAATTCGTGCTGGGGCGCGATCAGGCCTACATCGGGGTGTTGATCGACGATCTGGTCACCAAGCCCCCCACCGAGCCGTATCGCATGTTCACCAGTCGGGCGGAGCATCGGCTTCACCTGCGCAGCGACAACGCCGACCAGCGGCTCACCCCGCTCGGCCGCCGACTCGGCCTGGTTGATGCGTCGCGCTGGCAGGCGTTCGAAAGCCGGCAGGGTTCAATCGACTCGGCAATCCGCTGGCTGAAGTCGGTGCGTGTGGAGGGAATGGGCGCATACGACTGGCTGCGGCGCGAGGGAAACGACTGGCAGGCACTGCTGCAGCGCGCATTGACAGCCGGGCTCTCTCCCCCGGCGCTCTCACCGCAAACCGCGCGACTCGTGGAGATTATCGTCCGCTACGACGCCTACATTCGACGCCAGAACGAACAAATCGAACGGTTCGCACGCCTGGAGAACAAGCTGATCCCACCCGGATTGGATTATTCGGCGGTGATTGGATTGCGCAACGAAGCCCGGCAGAAGCTGGCGACGTTCACCCCGCGATCCCTCGGGCAGGCGCTGCGGATCAGCGGCATCACTCCGGCCGATGTGACGCTGATTTCCATTCACCTTGCCCGACGATCGTCAGCCTCAGGCATGGGCGGGCGTGATTAGCTGCGTCGGGGGAAGACTGCCGACGCATCGGGTTACTGCCGACGCCAGCCGCCCTTTCATCGCTCTGCCGCGAGAAACGAGGGCTGCGGCCGTCGGGCAAAGTCCTTGCACGAGGGTGCGGCCTCGGACCTCACTTCAAAAACCCGCTGGTCGAGCGCCTCGGTTGGATGATAACAGGACAGTTCCCCATGCCAGCCCGGCTGGCGGGCCACGTCCCGGGCGTGGCGAACCGCCTGTCGGGCTTGCTGCGCAGGATGCCGGGGGGTATGATGAGCTGCTCGACTGGTGGCGTGGTCCTCCCTCGACGGCTCCGACCCGCCGACGATCCCAGCTTCTGAAGGACGGTGTGCGATGGCTCATAAGAAAGGTGGCGGCTCGTCCCGTAACGGACGCGACTCCAACCCTCAATATCGAGGCGTGAAGGTGTATGGGGGGCAGACGGTGACCGCCGGCTCGATCATCGTGCGTCAACGCGGCACGCGGTTCAAGCCGGGGTTTAATGTGGGGCTGGGTCGCGATTACACGATTTTCGCTTTGAAAGACGGCACGGTGGAATTCCAGGGGCGGAAAGTCCACGTGCGTGAAGCCTCAGCCAACTGATCCCGGGAGAGCGACGCGGCACGCCGGAAACCAGGCGACGAAGGGTCAGAGGCCGAATGGTCTTGCGCCTTCGTCGCTTGGTTGCTTTTGTCGCTGCAGCCGTTGTTTCTCGACACCGCCATCATCCATGTGAAGGCCGGCGACGGCGGGAACGGCTGTGTTTCGTTCCGTCGGGAGAAGTACGTGCCCAAAGGGGGTCCTGACGGAGGCGATGGCGGAAACGGCGGGTCGGTCATTTTCATTGCCGACCCGAACAAGAACACCCTGCTGGATTTCGCCGGCAAACACCATTGGAAAGCGGAAAACGGCCAAGCCGGTATGGGCAAGAAAATGTCCGGCAGAAGCGGCCGGGATCTGATCGTCCCGGTCCCGCCGGGAACCGTGGTTTATGACCTGGACAAAAATCTGATGATTGCCGACCTCACCGAAACCGGCAAGCCGGTGGTGATCGCGCGCGGCGGGCGGGGCGGTCGCGGCAACTGGCACTTCCGCTCCCCTTCCAATCAGGCCCCCCGATATGCCGAACCGGGCACGGAAGGCGAGCAGCGCAACCTGCGCCTGGAGCTGAAGCTCATCGCCGATGTCGGCCTGGTGGGAATGCCCAATGCAGGCAAAAGCACGTTGCTGAGCCGGCTGTCGGCGGCGCGTCCGAAGATCGCAGACTACCCCTTCACCACGCTCGAGCCTCAGTTGGGGATTGTCGAACTTCCGGGAGAGCGGCGGATGGTGCTGGCCGATATTCCGGGCCTGATCGAAGGTGCTCGCGACGGAGCAGGGCTGGGCCATGCCTTCCTGAAGCACATCGAGCGCACCCGCACGATTGTGCACCTGCTGGACCTGTTTCCCGCAGACTCTTCCGATCCGGCGGACAACTACCGCAAGATCCGCCGCGAACTGGAGGCCTTCAGTCCCGAGCTGGCGCGCAAGCGCGAGTTGATTGTGGCCAACAAGATCGACCTGGCCACCGACGACCGCGCCCTGCGCAAGCTCCGTCGTGATCTGGACGGCCAGCGCGTGCTGGCCATCAGCGCGGCTACCGGCGCAGGTCTGGATGAGCTGAAAGAAGCCCTCTGGGCAACCCTCCGGGAAGAAACGGGATAAGCAGCCCCAGCCGACAGGCCAGAGGCTTGCTCCGGAGCAGTTCGCCCGCGGCCGATGGTCATCTACAATCCTTCAACCATGGAGTTTGCCGATCTCCATTCGGTCATCGCGACCGTCCCGGTTGGTCGATGGGTTGTGGGAGTCAGCGGAGGTTCCGACTCCATGGCCCTGCTGCGCCTTCTGGTAACGCGGGACGATCTGTACCTTCACGTGGCCCACCTCGACCATGAGCTGCGCGGCGACGACAGCACCGCCGACGCCCGTTTCGTCGCCGACGCCGCCGCCACGCTGCGACTGCCCGTGACTTCGGCGCGTCGGCACGAAATCGAACGGCGAATCGCCAATCTCCCGGCCAATCTCGAAGCGCGATGCCGTGCGGCGCGGTTCACGTTCTATGCAGAAGTGGCCCGGATGCACCGGCTGGACGGAGTTATCGTGGCTCATCAGGCCGACGACGTGGCGGAAACGATTCTCATGCGGCTGGCCCGCGGCTCTGGCTGGTGGACGCTGCGCGGCATCGAACCGGCGGCGCAGCAGGGGGAGCTGCTGGTGCTCCGTCCCCTGCTGACGGTGCGGCGCGATCGGCTGATGCAGTATCTGCAGTCGATCGGCCAGGAGTGGCGCGAAGACTCGACCAATCAATCGATGTCCCTGGCCCGCAATCGCGCCCGGGCGATTCTTCAGAGCCACCCCGCCCTGTTCGATGCCTGCCTGGAACTGGCCCGCGCCTGCGACGGCTTGTGCGACTGGATCGATGGTGTCGCGCCCGCACTGGGGGAGGTCTTTGCCGTCTCGGAGCTGGTGCGTCGCCCGCGGATCGTCGCGCGACTTTCCGCGATGCGGTGGCTGCTGTCTCAGGGCTGCCCGCCGGAGGAGTGCAGCACGGAGGTGGTCGATCGGCTGATCGAAATGTGCGCCGACGCAGCCTCGCCGGCAAAAAGAGATTTCCCGGGATCCCTTCAGGTGCGACGCAGCCGGGGCGTCATTGCCGTCAGGGCGCCGTAGCCGGACGCCAGGCAGCACGGGCGGCCTCCACTTCCTGCGACATCAACGCGGCTTTGGTTGGATTGGGGCTGAGTCGGATGGCTTCGGCGAAGAATTCATCGGCTTCATCAAACCGGTTTCGGGCCAGAGCAATCACGGCCGATTGCAGCCACGCTTCACTGGCCGACGGCACGAGCTCACGTGCCCCGGAAGCCACTTCGGCGGCTCGATCCAGTTCACCGCGTTGCTTCAGCTCGCTGGCCAGAAGCAGACGAATCTTCAGGCTGCGTGGCTGCACGGCGGCCGAATATTCATAAAACGCCAGCCGATCGTCGAACCGGGCAACATACGTGAACGTCCGCCAGCTTCCCAGGGCGATCGCCACCAGTGCAAGGCCGAACCCGATTCTTCGCCCGTGCGCCAGCCAGAAGCCCACCAGGATGAGGAAAAAGACGCTGGGGAGGTAGATCAGGCGCTCGCCCATCGCAGCGCCGATCAGCGTCAGGACGTTGGCAATCAGCCCGTAGCTCAGTGCCAGCGCAACCAGCGCCAAGAGCATCTCCCTCCGCCGCCGAAGGAACGCCCAGATGGTCAATCCCAGCCATCCCGCCGCTGCCAGGGCGCCCAAATACAGGAACGGTTCGGTCCACGAAACCGCAGGCTCGATCACCGCCACGCCGTAATCGATGCTCAGCCGTGCCGGCCAGACCAGCAGCAGGGCGTAACGACCCAGGATCGCCAGGGGCAGCAGCCAGCGATCGGCGCCTTCGGCGCGGATCAGCGGCTGTACGATCCAATCCAGCATTGAGCGATCCCACCAGAACTTCAGGATGCTCTCACGGAAGACGATGTAGCCGGCCCAGGTCCACAGAATCAGCATCGCCAGGAGCAAACCGGCACGACGTTCGCCCTCGATGCCTGCGAACACCACCACCAGCCCCAGCAGCAGCGGCAGGATCAGGGCGTGCTCCTTACTCAGCAGGCTGATGACCGCCAGCAGCCAGATGGCCACGGCTCGACCCGTCGTGAGCCGGCCCAGCAGCAGGATTATCGCCCCGATGACGGCCAGCGCGCAGAGGGATTCGGCCCTTCCGACCACGCAGGCCACCACCTCACTGTGAATCGGATGAACGGC
>JAVQWE010000154.1:0-6642 GCA_033579175.1 Phycisphaerales bacterium
CTCGGCCGATGCTGCCCGCGATGGTCATGGCCACGGCGATCCTGCACACGACGAGCACTCCCACGACGATCACTCTCACGCCGGGCACGGCCACGACCACGGCGCGTATGAGCTGGACTCCGAGGGGAATATCAGCTTGACGTTGCCCCCCGAGAAGTGGTCGCTTTCGTCCATTCTGGTCAGAAGCCGCAGTGGCCCGTTCGGGCTTCAGTTGATGTATGTCCTGAACAATCGCAACGAAGCGTCGGCGGTGAACCCGGCCAGCGTGATGCGGGAATTTTTCAACACGTTTCTGAAGCCCGCGACGGCGGCGTGGGGTGCTGTGGCATATCTGGTAAATCTGGTGGCGATCGTGGCGATTCTGGTGAGCATTTACAACAGTGTTGCAGCCCGGCTGCGCGATATCGCGATCCTCCGGGCGCTGGGTGCCACACGCGCGCGCATCCTCGCGGTGATTTGCCTGGAGGCCGGGTTGATCGGCCTGGCCGGGGGAGTTCTGGGGCTGCTGCTGGGGCACGCGCTTGGGGCGGCGGCCAGTGGATACCTCGATCGCACCATCGGCGAGACCATCCGCTGGTGGATTGTCAGTCCCGGGGAATTGCTGTATCTGCTGGTGGTGACGCTTGTGGCGCTGCTGGCAGGGCTGGTACCGGCACTGAAGGCCTATCGCGTGCCGGTGGCAGCGAACCTGGTTGGTCCCTGAGGTTCAGGTCGGCGGCGTCGGCTGCTGTTGTGCGAATCCGTCGGGAGCTTTGAGGTCCAGCGATGTGGTTGGCAAGGCGTCGGCATCAACGACAATGGTTGACCCCCTGGAAGGGACGCGCGCTTGCGTTGATGGTGCTTCTGCTGCTGACAGGATCAACCCGGACCCTGCGGGCGCAGTCCCCCCCGCCTGAGCCTTCGGCGACGCTGGAAATCCGGGCTCAAAGTGCCTTTAACGCCGGCGATTGGGCCGCGGCCCTGCCCTTGTTCCGAGAATTGAAGCGAAAATACGCCGCGACGAACCCGGATCGGGTACCGGCAATCGAGGAACAGATTCGCCTGATCGAACGCAACCTCGCCACCAACGCGCCCCCGCCGACGGTCATCGAAACCTCCGAGGAGCTGAGAAAGCGGCATGTCAAGCCGCCCCCCGGGCAGGTGTATGAGCTGACCATTCAAGAGCTGGGGAATTTCGATTACGACCAGGTCGAAGGGGGCAACATTCCGCCCGATGTCAAGGCCCTGACCGGCAGCCGTGTCCGGCTGAAGGGCTTCATGATCCCCATGGATCAGGCCGACGCGATTACCTCGTTTGCCCTGGTTCCCGATCTTTTCGCCTGCTGCTTCGGGCAGCCGCCGCAGATTCAGCACACCATTGTTGCCCGGACGCCAAAAGGCAAAGCGGTGTCCTATTATCCAGATGAGATCGTGGTCGAAGGCACACTTTCCGTGGAGGAGAAGATCGAAGATGGTTTCATTGTGAGCATCTTTGAAGTGGAAGTGAGCAGCGTGCGACCGGCGATCCGATGATGTTGAGGGATACAGATGGACGTAATCGCCAAGGTGCCCAGAACCCCGATCAGTGAACGGATCAACCTGCGCATCGTTGTCTTCGCGGGACTCGTGTGCCTGCTGATCGGGTATCCACTCTATGTTTACCTGGACAATCTCGTATCCGGCGGGATCAAGGACCTGGGTGACGGAGTCAAATTTGTTGATCTGAAGACGATGAGCAGTTTTGTCTTCGATCAGGTGAACGGGCGGCAGGAAGATGTACCGGAGAAATGGCGGGCGCTCAGCGGGCAGAAAGTTGTGCTGGAAGGTGAAATGTGGGCGCCGCAGGCTGCCGGGCCGAAGGTGGACTTCTTTCAGCTCTGCTATTCGATTGCCAAGTGCTGTTTCAGCGGCCCGCCGCAGGTGCAGCATTTTGTCGATTGTCGCATGGCAGACGGCAGCCTGGCGCCCTACTATAGCGGGCTGGTGCGAGTCGTAGGCACGCTGCATGTGAACGTTCGTCGTGACCCGGAGGCAGGTAAAGTGGCCACCGTATTTCAGATGGACGTGGAGAGCATTACGCCAAAGTGAGGCCGTCAGACTTCGCTCTGGCGGGCGGGTCAGCCCCTGTTCTCCCGGGGATTGTTGTCGGGCGCGGTGACCAGAGGGGCGCGTCACGTTCGCCAACCCGACCCGGCCGCGCGCGATCGGAAACTGAAGCCGGGCGACGCCTGCCAAAACAGCTAGGCCATCCCGCGGAGCCGGCGAACGATTTCGACGGTCTTCTCCACGGCGCGATCGATGTCCGCCTGCGTAGTCATTCGGCCGAGCGAGTATCGAACCGAGGCCAGCGCCAGATCATCCGGGACACCCAGGGCACGAAGGACGAAGCTGGGAGCCTTGATTGCGCTGGTGCAGGCCGAGCCGCTGGACACGCACACATCATCAAATCCCGACAGCAGGGCTCCGCCATCCACCCCCGCAAACGAAAGGTTGGAGCAATGGGGCAGGCGGTGTTCGAGGGATCCGTTCACCGTGACTCCCGGCAACTGCCGACGGATCTCATCTTCAAGTCGATCTCGAAGCGCCGCCAGCCGTGGTGCTTCCTGAAGCATTTCGGCGGCGGCAAGCTCGCAGGCGGCACCGAGCCCCACGATTCCCGGGACGTTGAGCGTTCCGGATCGCATCCCTCGCTCGTGCCCGCCACCGTCCATCTGGATTGCCAGCGGCACGCCGGTTCGAACATACAACGCCCCGACACCCTTCGGGCCGTAAAGCTTATGAGCCGAGAGCGACAGCAGGTCCACCTGATCGGCCGCCACGTCAACCGGAACCTTGCCGACGGCCTGGGTCGCATCGGTATGGAAGAGCACCCGATGCTGCCGACAGACCCTGCCGATCTGGCCAATGGGGTGAATGGTTCCGATCTCATTGTTGGCCCACATGATCGAGACCAGCACGGTGTCCGGGCGCAAAACCTGCTCGACCTGTTCGGGTGAGATTCTTCCCCCGGAATCAGGCCTGAGCCACGAAATCTGCCATCCCCGACGTTCCAGGGTTTTGCAGGGATCGAGCACGGCCTTGTGTTCTGTGATCTGGGTCACAATGTGACGACCTTGATCGGCCAGTGCCTCGGCCACACCCTTGATGGCGAGGTTATTGGCTTCCGTAGCGCCACTGGTGAAGACGATCTCGTCGGAACGGCAGCGAATCAGCCGGGCGACCTGCCCCCGCGCCTTTTCCACCGCCGCCCGAGCCACCACCCCCGCCGCGTGATTGCTGGCGGCATTGCCGTAACTCTTTGTGAAATAGGGGGTTATCGCCTGCAGGACGCGCACATCCAACGGCGTGGTGGCGTTGTAATCCAGATAGACCAGACGAGAGGCCACGCTGCGAGTCTATCGGTTGGAAAACTCCGGGCAAGCGTCTGGGAAAGTTCCGACCCTTTGAGTACCGTGCGTGGCACGGAAGGGCATGCCACAGGGGATCGACCCCGGCATGCCAACGCCGGCGATCCTCTGGAGCGTCTGCCTACTGGTTGGTCAGTCGAAATTCCCGGCCGGTGGTGCGCAATTCTGCCAGATCGGCCTCACCGGCTTCACCCGTGACAAACCGCTTGACCACCTCATCCTCGCAGGACTTGATCTGTTCCACGGTGCCGTCAAACACGAGCAGGCCTTCGTGAAGCATCACGATCCGGTCAGCGATCTTGAACGCCGAATTCATGTCGTGGGTGACCACCACGCTGGTCACGTTCAACTCGCGCTGCAGCTTCAGAATCAGCTCATTGATCACGTCCGAGCGGATCGGATCCAGCCCGGTTGTCGGTTCGTCATACAGGATGACCTCCGGCGAAAGCGCGATTGCCCGGGCCAGTGCCACCCGCTTGCGCTGACCGCCCGAAAGCTCGGCGGGCATTTTCCGGCCGATATCGGGAAGCCCCACCAGCCGCAGCTTTTCCATCGCGATGGCCTCGATTTCCTCTCGTGACTTGTTGGAGTGCTCCACGAGGGGAAAGGCCACGTTCTCCAGAACGTTGATGGAGTCAAACAGGGCACCCATCTGGAACAGGAACCCGAACCGCGTACGCACCGATTGCAGTTCCCGCTCCGAAAGTGTGTCGATCCGCCGGTCGTGAAACCACACTTCGCCCTTGTCGGGTTTCAGCAGGCCCACGATGTGCTTGAGCATGACGCTCTTGCCCGATCCGGAAGCGCCGATGATGACCAGCACATGTCCGGCTTCGATCTGCAGATTGACCCCGCGAAGCACGATCTGCCGCCCGAATCGCTTGTGCAGATTGCGAAGTTCAATCAACGGCATGGTCGACCTGTAGCGCCTGACTGCGTCGTCGGATGAGTCCGTTTCGCGGCCTGGTTGGAAAACCCGTCGGTGCCTGCGATTGCGGAAACTATCCAAAGATGCTTCGCGTGCCGTAGAGCATCGTGTACCAGTCCTGAGCCAGCCGCGCCGCAAAGAAGTTCAGCACAATGATCGCAATGAACGATGTGACAAAACTGTCCGTGCAGGCCCGACCCACCCCGCTGGCGCCCGCCCCGCAGGTAAAGCCCTTGTAACAGGCCACCAGTCCGATGGCGGCTCCAAAAAAGATGCTTTTGATAATCCCCTCCATGATCTGCCAGGTTTCAATGCCCTGGGCGGAATAGGCCCAGTACGGACCCTCCGGAACCCCCAGAAACCGCGTGGAGACCAGCCAGGCGCCGATCACACCCAGCAGGTCGCTGTAAATCGTCAGAATGGGAGTGAGAAAAATGCATGCCAGGAACCGCGGAACGACCAGGTAACGCACCGGATCGGTCCCCATCACACGCAGGGCGTCAAGCTGCTCGGTGACATTCATTGTTCCCAGCTCGGCCGTCAGAGCGCCGCCGACCCGACCTGCGAGCATCACCGCAGCCAGCACAGGCCCGATCTGTTTGACCACGGAAACGTTGATAATGCTGCCGATGCGATTTTCCTGTTCAACCGTCTTCAGTTGGGTGATCGTCTCGATGGAAAGCACCATGCCGATGAAGGCACCGGTCACCGCAACAACGGGCACCGATCGCGTTCCCACCTCATACGCCTGCGGCAGCAGCAGACGAATGGTCTTCCAGCGCCAGCCGTCGGTGACCACAAAAAGAAAGGTCCGTGCCACGAACAGCGAGAAATCCCCCAGTGCGGCCAGTGCGTTGTTCGTGTTACGACCGATCTGTTCCACCAGACCCACAGGCATGGTCCTGATCATAAGGCAAACTCCCGCCGTGAGAAAACGCCGGGGATGCCGTCATGGCCATTGGTGCGCGGCTCCGGGAAACCGATTGCCGCGCGACAGGCTGGCCCATCCCCATTTTTTCCGCGGAAATCGATCGACCGGCACCCGGTCGATGGGTATGGACTGACTGACGTGGGTGGCCAACCATGGCATGAAAGCAAGGTGTGAACGGGTGAATCGGGCGGCGATCGGGGAGGGGTGGCCGGATCGGCGGCCATCAGATCAAGAAGACCTGGCAGTGCTTCCAGAAGACCTGACCGTGCCGCGCCAATGACCGGGTGGACGCTCCGACGCCATCCGCAGTTTGTCCGCCCGCCTGCCTATACGTCGGGATCAAGGCTGGTTTCTGTTGATCAACCTCACCGCCGCCCAAGCGGTAGCCGCGGTCATTGGCTCCCCAAAAGAGCCGACCCCGAACCGGGGATACGGCAGGTGCACCGCGGCTTGACAATCGCTCCAGTTCCTCCATTCTTCGTCAGAACGGAGAAATGGAGATCGGATGTCCATGAATGTTGCGATTGTCGGCGTGACCGGCGCGGTGGGGCAGGAGTTTCTGCGGGTGCTGGCCGAGCGCCATTTTCCCATCAAGTCGCTGAAGCTGCTGGCTTCACCCCGCAGCGCGGGGAAGAAGATCGAGTTCCGGAATGAGACGCACACGGTAGAGGAACTGACGGCAGACAGCTTCCGGGGTGTGCAGATCGCGCTGTTCAGCGCCGGCGGGTCGATCAGCCGGGAGTTTGCGCCCATCGCGGTCAAAAGCGGTGCGATCGTTGTCGACAATTCCTCAGCCTTTCGCATGAAGGAGGGCATTCCGCTGGTCGTGCCCGAGGTCAACCCGGAACAGATTGCCCGGCACAACGGGCTGATTGCCAACCCCAACTGCTCCACCATCCTGATGAACGTGCCCGTGTGGCCCCTGCACCGGGTGAATCGCATCCGTCGGATCGTGGTGAGCACCTATCAGGCCGTCAGTGGCGCCGGTGCGTGGGGCCTGGAGGAACTGGATCGGCAGATTCGAGCGTATGCGTCGGGTGCGCCGATCGAGAAGGTCAAGTTTCCGCATCAGATCGTGCACAACCTCTTCAGCCACAACAGCGGCATCGCACCCAACGGCTACAACGAGGAAGAAAACAAGATGGTGCAGGAAACGCGCAAGATTTTCGGCGACCCGCGAATCGGCATCACAGCTACCTGCGTGCGGGTGCCCGTTCCCCGGGCTCACAGCGAGGCGATCAACCTCGAATTCGAGCGCCCCATCACCCCCGAGGAGGTCCGGGCCATCCTTGCAAACGCGCCGGGAGTCAGAATCGTCGATGATGTGGCGGCCAATCACTTTCCTATGCCTCTGGAGGCCAGCGGGCAGGATGATGTGCTGGTCGGGCGCATCCGTC
>JAVQWE010000155.1:0-6631 GCA_033579175.1 Phycisphaerales bacterium
GAATACACGCCTTGTGGCGCGGGATCGTCACTCTCCCCGACGGGATGGCAGACCCACACCAGGTTACCCTGCCGCAGCAGCGAACTATTCAAGCCCACAAGGAGCATTGGATCGGACGAACCCGAAGCGGCGCACGGCAACCCCCGGTAGCGCATCATGCAGAATTTTCTTTCCCGGCGGGGACGGGGACGATAGCATACCCGCTGGACGGTGCGGGTGTTTCCGTGGGAGTCGCGTCGCTCCCGGGAACAGGGCAGCCCGCGCCGCCGGCGGTGATTCGGCACCGCCTCCGGGCAGGAAATGCGTCAAACCACTTTTTCTCCCCGACTTTTGCCGCTGGCGGCCTCCAACCTGACTGGTTAGAGCCGCGGCTGTGCGCAGGGTTAACCGAGGCGCCTGCGCCGGTGAACAGTCGTGGAAAGGGAGTCCCCCATGCTTCGCGGCATACCTTCGAGTCGGTCCCGACGTGGTTCCCGAAAATCGCCAGAGGTGACGTTGCTGGCGGCGGTTGCGGCTGGGGGGGTCTGTTCGGCGGCGCTGGGACAGATCAGCGCCACCTGGATCAGCGCGGTCAGTGGCAGTTGGAGCGTCAACAGCAACTGGACCGGCGGGGCCTTCCCCAGCGGTGGGGGGGCGGCGACCTTTTCCGTCGCGGGCACGGTCACCGTCACGCTCGATACCAGTGTTACGCTCAGTTCGATCAACTTCACCACCGGCAGCTACACGATTGCCGCCGGCGGCGGTGCCTTCACCATGACCGGGCCGGCGTTGCTCAACGCCACGACCGGAACGTCGACGATCAACGCCAACATCTCCACCGCCGGCATCCTTACAAAGGCGGGCGGTGGGACGCTCATCCTCAATGGCACCAACACCATGGCAGGGCTGAACGTGGGGCAGGGCACGCTGGTGGTCAATACCGCGCTGCCGGCCAACATCCCGCTCACCATCGGTGGGTTCACGGCGGCCTCCGGCAACCTGATCCTGGGCAGCAACCCGGCGAGTTTCACGTCCATTACCATGCCTTACAACAACGCCGGAACCACCAGCGGAACGATCAGCACGTCGGCTGAACTGACGCTGAACGGCAGTGTCACGTACACGCCCAACTACGGCTCCATCGGCTCGTCGCCGCTGCAATTGATCGGCGGCGGTTCGCTGAACCTTGGCAGCTCCAACCGCACATTCGACATTCAATACCACAACAATGCCTCCGGAGATGTGCAGGTGGGGTTGAACATCGTCGGCAGCGGCGGGATCGTGAAGACCAACACCGGCTCGCTGGCGTTGAGTAACGCCACGAACAGTTTTTCCGGGGGTGTAAACGTGCTGGCCGGAGCTTTGATGGTGGGTGCCGACAGCACCGGCGCGCCCAATGCCCCTACCGCCGGGCCGGCCGGCACGGGCGTCATCACCATGGCCGACCAGACGTCGCTTCGCGGCGTCACCAGCACGCGGGTGGTACACAACACCATCAACGCCAACGGTGCGATTGTCATCGGCAGCGTTTCGATTGCCGGAACGATCAACATGCCGACGAGCATCCACAGCATCAGCGGCACGGGCACCAGCGTCATCACCGGGCTGATCAATCCCACGGGCGCCCAGCCAGTCCTCTTCGGCGATCTGACCGGCGGGGCACTTTCGCCGTTCCTGCCCGGGACCATCAGCATTCAATCCAACCCCGGTTACACCCAGGCCACCGTGCTGAACAGTGGCACGCTCAACCTCGCCACCGTCACGGGCAGTCTGATCAACAGCGAATCCTACACGCTGCACGGGGGCACGATGACGGTCACCACGGCTACGGTCGCCAATCGATTCAACGACAGCGGCACGATGACCCTGTCCGGCGGGGCGCTGGTGTTTTCCGGCTCTGTTGCGGCCGGAGGGTATCAGGAGGACATGGGTCCACTTCGCTTCGTTAACGCCAACAGCTACCTGGCGGCCACGTCATCCGGCAGCACCTCAATCGCCAAGCTGACGTTTGGCAATGTCTCGCGGGCCAATCGCGCAACCGGAACGGTGGCGGCCACGAGCCTGGGTCAGGCCGGGTCGTTCGCAAGTCCAAGCGGCACAACGGCTTACATCAAGATCAGCAATGCTGCCAACGAAGCGGCGTTTGTCGCTTCGCTGGTTGGGGGTGGAGGGGCCTACAGCGGGACTTCGCTGAACAACTCCATCGTTCCGTGGCTGGCAGGCTCCACCAGCGGAACAGGCACGCCCTCGACGTTCCTCACCTATGAAGGCACCGGCGGCACGGGTGGCGGAAATACCGGTCCCGGCTTCATCGCGTTGGCCACGACCAACTACGACACGGCCATTCCGGCAGCCAGCGCGGTGAACAATGTGCGAATCACGGCCAATCAGACGCCGGCGGCGGATACGACGATCAACTCGCTGGTGCTCGCCGGAGGGAGCCTGCTGGGTTCTGCAGAGGTCACCATCACCAGCGGCGCGATCATCGGCGCAAGCTCGGGAACGCTCAGCGCCGCGATCCGCACGCCGGGGGAGATGATCATCTCCAACAGCACCGTCACAACGGCGGCTCTGGGCACGATCACTGCCGGCAGCGGCCTCACCAAGGGCGGTACCGGCACCCTGATTCTGGGTGGAAACAACGCCTCCACGCTCGTAGGAGACATCATTCTCAACGGAGGAACCCTCTCTTTCAGCGCCGACACCCACCTCGGCGCCGCCGGAAACAATGTTTCGATGTATCAGAATTCGGCGCTGCTTTACACCGGTCCGGATCTGACTTTCGGGCGTACCTTGACCATCGCCAACACCAATTCGGCCAGCAACAACACACCGAACGTCGCCAATGCTGCGCTTTCCATCATCAACGTTTCCGTTGCCACGACGACCCTTTCGATGACCAACCCGATCGCCGGGGCAAGCCCGGGAGGCCTCCTTAAGCTTGGCAGCGGCACACTGGTGACCGGCATTGCGCCCAGCATGAGCGGATTGACCGCCGTCGCGGGGGGCGTGCTTTCGCTGACCGGCAACAACACTGCCGCGCCCGGTTCGATCGAAATCTCCAGCGGCGGCACCCTGCGTGTCACGGCGAACAACAACTTCACCGGTGGCAAGATCGTGCTCAACGCCGGAACGCTTCTGGTCGATGCCAGCACAACCATCTCCCGGGACTTCCGCTTGCAGGCCAGCGCCACGATCAATACCGGCGCCAATAACGTCACCTTCAGCGGCAACATTCTGCCGGGTGAGGTCGCCGGAGTGGCTCGACCCGCCACGTTTGCCAAGTTCGGCACGGGAACGGCAACATTCTCGGGAACAATTTCGGCCCCATTCGGCCAATACGTCGTCAGCGCAGGCACGTCGGTGCACAGTGGCGCCGGCGGGACGGTGCTGAATGCCGGCTCGGTCACGGTTAATTCCGGCGGCAGGCTGGTCCTGGACAATACCACGCTGAATTCCGATCGCTTTGGCGACACCACTACCCTCACCCTGAACGGCTCAGGCTCCGGCACCCTCGGCCCGGCCGAGTTCCGGTTCCGCGGAAATGCCATCACGACAGCCACGGAGACGCTGGGCGCCCTGACCTTCACCGCAGGGGGGACCGTCTCGGACCCGGGACAGATCGTCACTGTCGATCCGAACGGTTCCACCGGCGGCACGGTGATCACGTTCGCGTCGCTGGCGCCGTCGCTGAGCTTCACTCTGTTCCGTGGACCGAATCTGGGAGTCGATCCCTCAACACTGCCCCCGGGCACGCCGTATACGCAGATTTTCTTCACCACGCCACCGACGCTGAGCGGCGGCGGCTTTATCAGCGGTGCACTGTATGACAACACGCTGACGGGTCTGGGAATCGGCTCCGCCACCTACAGCAATACGTTCGGGATTCAACTGTTCACAGTCGGGACGTTTACGGGCAACCGCATCAACAACGGCCCGCCGGAGAACGTGCCCACCGATGTCATTTTCCACACCTCCGGTGCCACCACCTTCGTCGGCAATGCCGCGACGATTCTGGGGCTGACGGTGAATACCAACACACCGACGGTCACGCTTGATCCGGCCACGACGTCAGGAAGCCTGAATATCACCGGTGGGGGGCTTACCGTTGTGGCCGGGAACAGCACGGGGGTGACGTTCGGACCCGGCTCGGGGGTGGCAAGCCTGAATCTGGGCGCCGCCGGCTCCCTGAACATCTCCAGCAGCACGACCTTCAACATCCCTTTGGCCGGCTCGGCCGGTTACACCAAGGGGGGGTCCGCGGCGGCGACATTCAACGTGGCGAACACGATCACGGGGCCTTTGACGGTCACCGCCGGTACGCTGGCGTTTAACAACTCCGCTACGAACACGGTAACGGCCCTTTCCGGCAGCGGGGGCACAATTCACCTCGGAGCCGGCGCGAATCTGCGCGCAACCGGGAGCGGGACTTACAGCGGGTCCATCACGGGTGCCGGCTCGCTGGTAATCGCCAGCACCACCACCTCGACCCTCACTCTTAATTCTGCCAACTCTTACACCGGCGGCACGGCCGTCGGCGACGGCGCCGGCACGCTGGGGATTCTGCAGCTTGGGCATCCGGACGCCGCCGGCACCGGCCCGATCACCTTCGGCAACACCACGGCGCGGAACATTCTGCGCACGACCTTCGCGACCGGCACCGTGCCCAACGACATGGTCTTCTCCGCAACCGGCAGCGGTTCGCTCAGCCAGAGCACAACCGCCTCGGATCAGGTGGTGACGCTCTCCGGCGCGCTGTCCGGAGGCGCCAGCTCCACGTCTCTTTCGTTCACCGGCAACACCAACGATTCGGGGGTGTGGGTGCTTACCGGCAACAATTCCGGCCTGAATGTGGGCACGATCATCATCGATGAAGGCCAGCTTGCGGTCACCAGCAACGCCGCCTTCGGCAACGCCGGCACGATCGACCTTTTTACTCTTACAACCATCGGCTCCGGCTCTCTGGGCGGACTTCGGCTCGACGGGAGCATGACGATCACACCCGTCATCAATGTTCGCAACTCCAACGTCATCAACACTCAGGCCAACCACGGCACGCTGGCCGGCAACATCGTCGGCAGCAGCCAGCTTGCCAAGGCCGGCAGCGGTGTGCTCACCATCACCAGTACCGGCAACACGCACACCGGCACGATCACCGTTCTTGCCGGCGAACTCAATGTCCGCGGAAACGTGGCCAGCAGCACCAGTCCGGTGCAGATTCAGGGCGGGGCGACACTCTCTGGCGATGGCACGCTCGTCCGGCCGATCAGCGTGGCCGCCGGCGGCATCGTCTCCCCCGGCAACAGCGTGGGCGTGCTCACCGTCGGGTCAATGTCTGTCTCCACCGCCACGTTTGCGTATGAATCCAACGGCATCACGCTCGATCGCATCGACATGGCCGGCGCACTCAGCCTGGCGGGCACGTCGGTTCTCAACCTCACGGGCGCTCCATTGCCAGCGGGAAGTTACACGCTGATGAACTATGGCACGTTTGGCGGTGGGGGCACGATCGCCCTGGGAACGACTCTCGGTGGTGCGTTCACCTACAACCTGCTGTTCAACCCCACCAATCTTGTGCTGAACATCGATGTCATCGCGGCTTCGTTCACCTGGGATGCTGATCCTGCCACCCCGGGAGTTCAGGATGGCAGCGGCACCTGGTTTACGGGCGGGCCGGCCAATTTCTTCAACAACGATACGTCAACCAACGAGCCATGGGCGAATTCCTTCACACGCAACGTCACCCTCGGCTCCAGCAGCGGGGGATTCACGGTGACGATCGACTCGCCGGTGCAGGCCAACCGGGTGATCTTCGCCCAGCCGTATCGGCTCACCGGAGCCGGCATCACGCTGCGCAGCGGCATCCTTGCCAATGCCAACGGCACGCTCAGCAGCAATCTCACCATGGAAAGCAGCAACACGCTTGAGGTGGCTTCTGGTGCGACTTTCCGGGTCGAAGGTTCCATCGGCGAAGGAACCAGCGGTCTTTCCCTGAACAAAACAGGAGCGGGCACCCTCGTGCTGACTGCCCCGGCGGGGTACACCGGCCCGACCGGCCTGAACGCCGGAACTACCGTCATCAGCGCTGCCAACCAGCTCGGCGGGGCGACGATTGCAATCACCAGCGCCACCCTGCTTTCCACCGCATCGCTGGTCGGAGCCCAGACGATCTCGCTCAGTGGTGCAACCAGTGCAATCTCGGTGGCAACGGCGACTTCTCACACCCGCAGCGCGCCCATCGTTGGCAGCGGCGCCCTGAACAAGCTCGGTGGTGGAACCCTGGTGCTGACCACACCCGCGACCTACTCCGGTGGAACTTCCATCGCCGAAGGTACTCTTGCCGTGGCCGGCGGGGGCGCTCTGCCCGCCGCGGGCGTGCTGTCGATCGCCGCCGGCGCCGCCCTGAACCTTAACAACAGCGCCACCAATACGGTGGGCACGATCTCCGGAGCGGCCGGCAGCACGATCAGCATCGGGACGGCCAGCAGCCTGAACATTGCCCCGGCCTCCGGTACCCTGACCGTCAACTCAGCGGTCATCGGGCCCGGTTCGCTGTCATTTAACCCGGTGGCTTCCGGCACGCTCGTGCTCGGGGCTGCCAATTCGTTCGCCGGCGGGCTGAACGTGGGCACGATCGGGACCGTCCTCATCA
>JAVQWE010000156.1:0-6630 GCA_033579175.1 Phycisphaerales bacterium
CTCAGGAATAGTCTGCAGGCCGTATTTATTCTCGATCATGGGTTCCCCGCGGGCGATCTGGCTGTTGTAGCCGTAATAAGCGTGCAACGACGCCGGAACTCCAACCACCAGCGCCAGCAGCAGCGCCCAGACGATTACGGCGGCGACTTTCCTGGCCTCCCGCGGCAGAAGCTGCACACCTTCACAGACTCGCAACGCGTGTTGGGAGAAGCTCAGCGCGCTCTCACGGTTCGAATACACTCCGTTCGATGTGGCCATGCCCACGAGGAACACATCTCTTGCGTCGATCGACCTGGCCGGAAAATTCGTGAACACCTGCTGCGGCCAGACCAGCGTGCGGATGAAGGGCAGCCCGGTTTCGGCCACCACCCGGGCCGTGCTGAGGTGAGCCACCAGGATGATCGAAACCGCCAGCAAGGTCATCCACGGTCCGGCGCCGGTAAGCATGAGCCAGCCGACCAGCAGCGAAACCCCCGCGGCAAGTCCTACCATCGCCCGGCGCTCGATTGCCACCGCCGGATCGCCCCCGCGAAACGATCGCAATACGCGCCACCAGAACATCCTTCCCAGCCACAGCATGCCCGCCACGTACATCACACAGGCGCCCAGGTGCTGGTCGCGCCAGGCAACCAGAGGGATGTCGCCTCCCAGGACCCGCGTCTGCATCGTGAGAAGCTGTGTGACGACCCAGATCGACCACAGACTGAACGCAACCCGTGACTGAATGAAATACGTCACCCCGACAAAGGTGAAAAAAACCGTCCCCCGTTTGATGTCCCAGGGAAGCTTATCGAATGGTGCCTCCGAGAGCAGCGATGTGAAGTCGTAACTGAGGGGAATCCGTGTCACCTGCCGCGGGAAATAGTCGGCCAGCACCGACAGCGAATGGATGGCGAAGACCGCCCCGGCGGTGATCCAGAACGAGCGCATGGCGAAGAGCGTATTGAGACTTCGACCCGGCCGGGGTGCCTCAATCAGGGCAAGCTGAAGCTGCGCCAGCGGGAAGGCGAGGCGTTCGTTCCTTCCCCACTGGACTCGCAGCAGGAAGGCCAGCGATATCAGCGTCAGCATCAAACCGAGAACGAACAGGCCGTGCCCCAGCAATGGCACCACCCAGGCCGAAAGTGGTGGGGTCAACCCCGCCGGCGAGCGCCCGTAAAACTCCTGCACCTGACGGCTGGTTCGCCCGGTGTCAATCGAATCAACCGGAAACAGCCAGCCGGGCAGGTCCATTCGCGTGAAGGCGTCCCAGAACGTCTGATTCTGCTGACCGAAATAGAACGGAGCGACCATGGACGGCAGCAGGGCGCGCAACAGGCCCTGCCCCGGAATACTGCATGCGACCAGCGTCATCGTGAGGATCACCGCCAGTTCCCCGCTGGCAAAGGCGGCGGTGGGACGGTACCGATGCAGCAGCCCGTTGACGAGCACGACGAGGATGAACATCGCCAGCACACCCGCCAGCGGCAGGTAGCTGCCCACGAGCATGGTGTTGGCAAGGATGTAGTCGTTGTACGGCAGCAGCGCAGAGAGCACGGCCACGCAGGCCGATCCCGTGGCGATGGCCCGGAGGGTGACCGCTCCACGCCCGCGCACCTGTCCATGCGCCGGGTGATCGGTGGTGATGTGAGCAGACTTCGGTTCTGGCACCTCGGGCATCGCGAGTCGTTGAGAACGCGATTCTACGCGAAAACCGGGAATTGTCTGAAACCGGTGATTCGTGCGTCAGACAGCAGCTTTCGATACACTTCCGGACCGGAGAAATGGCAGTGATTCAGCGAGCCACCATCCTGCAGGAGCTGCTGGCGATGTCACGGGCGCTGGGCCGTCCACAGGGTGACCTGGTGATCCTGGCCGAGGGCAACACCTCGGCGCGACTTCCGGGGGGAACCTTTGCCGTCAAATCCAGCGGGGCGAGCCTTGAGACCCTGACCGAGGACGGGCTTGTGGAGTGTCGAACCCAGCCGCTGTTGAAATTGCTCGATGGACCGCTTCCCGACGATGAGGTGACGGAAAAGGCGCTGATGGATGCGCGGGTGGATCCGCGCAGCCGCAAGCCCTCAGTTGAGGCCGTTTTCCACGCGGTATTGCTGGAGCTGCCGGGTGTTTCGTTTGTCGGCCATACTCACCCGACCAGCGTGAATTCGATTCTGTGCTCTGCGCGGGCCGGGGCGTTTGCGCGTCAGCGGCGTTATCCGGATGAAATCGTCTGTTGCGGGCCAGAATCCTTGCTGGTTCCGTATGTGGACCCCGGCATCGCACTGGCGCGGGAGATTCACCGGCTGGCAGGCGAATTCGTTCAGCGGACCGGTGCTGCACCAAGGGCGATCCTGCTGCAGAATCATGGGTTGATCGCTCTGGGAGGCTCAACCGCGTCGGTGCTGGCTACCACCACCATGATGGAGAAAGCCGCCCGCATCTTTCTGGGCGCCGAGCAGCTCGGTGGCGCTGAACCGCTTTCTCCACAGGATGTGGCGCGGATTGCCAGTCGCCCGGATGAACACTATCGCCAGCGACTGCTGAAGATGTGAAAGGAGGAGTGCAATGGCAGAAAAGACGGTCTTGCAGGTTGCCAGCGGGGATCTTCGACTGAGTGCGAACCAGAAGTGCTGGCCGGCGCAGAAGGCCATGGAGGACGACCTTGCGGCGGCCGTGAAGGCCTGTGGATTTCAGCTGCAGCGTGCCCATCCTTATGACGAGAAACAGCGGCATGGCTTCATTGCCTCGCAGCGGCAGGGGATCGAGGTCTTCCGGCGGATCGATCCCGATCGACCGCTGATCGTCGCTGAGGCGGTGTGGCAGTATTCTCATCATGTGCTGGCGGGCCTGTGCCGGCATCGTGGGCCGATCTGCACGATTGCAAACTGGTCGGGGCAGTGGCCCGGGCTGGTGGGCATGCTCAACCTCAACGGCTCCCTGACCAAGGCCGGGGTGAAATACAGCACGCTATGGGCGGAGCGCTTCGACGAGGAGGCCTTCCGCAAGAAGCTCGCCTCCTGGCTGACAACCGGGAGGGTGGAACACGATCTTTCGCACGTGACTCCGCTGGAGCGTGTTCGCATTCCGCCGGAGGCCCGCCGGGTGGGTGAGTCGCTGGCTCATGAACTGCGGGAGAACCGTGCGATCATGGGGGTATTCGATGAAGGTTGCATGGGGATGTTTAACGCGATCATCCCCGATGACCTTCTGCATTCTACCGGTGTGTTCAAGGAGCGTCTGAGTCAGTCGGCGCTGTATTACGCCACAACACAGGTCAGCGATTCTGAGGCGCAGGAGGTCTACCGCTGGTATCTCGATCGCGGCATGAAATTCCATTTCGGTCCCACGGAAGAGGAGCATCTGACGGAAAAACAGGTGCTCCTGCAATGCAAGATGTATATCGCGGCCCTGCGCATCGCCGATGAATTCGGTTGCGACACGATCGGCATCCAATACCAGCAGGGATTGAAGGACCTTCTTCCTGCCAGCGATCTGGTGGAGGGCACGTTGAACGATTCCGTCCGGCCGCCGGTCAGATCCACCGACGGACTGCGGGAATTATACGCCGGTGAACCATTGCCCCATTTCAACGAGGTGGATGAATGCGCCGGGCTGGACGGGCTGATGACCTTCCGCGTGCACAAGGCCCTGAAACAACCGGTGGAAAACACCCTGCATGACCTCCGCTGGGGCGATTGGGATCAGAGCGGCACGACCCGCGAATATGTCTGGGTGTTCGAGATCAGCGGTTCGGCACCCCCCAGCCACTTTATCGATGGTTGGCGCGGAGCCGTGGGAGAGCGGCAGCCACCGATGTATTTCCGGCTCGGGGGCAGCACCATCAAGGGAATCAGCAAGCCGGGGGAAATCGTCTGGAGCCGGATTTACGTGGCGGATAACCGGCTGAACATGGATATCGGTCGCGCAGGCGTGATCGAGCTGCCCCGGGCCGAGACAGAGCGGCGGTGGAACTGCACCACCCCGCAATGGCCGATCATGCATGCGGTTACCTACGGCATCACGCGCGATCAGATGATGGCCAAGCATCAGTCCAACCACATCCAAGTGGCCTACGCCAGGGACGCCGAGTCGGCAGACCTTTGCGCCCTGACCAAGGCGGTGATGGCGGCGGAATTGGGGATGACGGTGCGGTTCTGTGGCACGAAGAAGCGTGGAGATAGGTGGGATGGGTAAGATGGGAAATCTGTGGTTTCCGTTCGAACCCGAAATCCAAGGGAGCTTCCGAGCTTACGCGATTTCTGATCAGGGGACGATCCTTTCCTGATTTTTGCTGAAATTTCTGCCGGAATCGACGTTTTTGGGCGACGCAATTTCGAAAAAACAATCGGCAAAAACGTAAGGTAATTCCGTACGCATTTCCCGCAGGAGCGGTTAATACTTCTCCAAAGCGACGACCTGACCACGCACGTCCCGTCGTCGCCTCAGGTCTGGCGAAGTACGCGACAGATCAAGGATCACATCTGGTTCGCTCGGAGGAAAAGATGCAGAAGGCTACTCTTTCGCGAGTGCGTCTTGCGCTCGGTGCAGTTCTGGGGTGTGCATCGTGGTCGATGGCGGTGGATATCGTCCACGACACGTGGATCGACGGCACGCGGACGGATCCGGCAGCGCCGGTGTATTCCGAAAACGGCGTCGATCTGGACAGTGACGGGAATCTCGAATCGGCCTGGTACTTGGGCGGTAGCGGAACGCTCGATGCTGTGGGACCGGGCGGCCCGCTGCGGGGCACGGGTTTCGGGACTTCCTCAGCCTCGTGGACGACCTACTTCGCTCCGGAGGCGTCGCCGATCACCCTCAGTTCGATCGGGGATGTGATGAAGGTAACCTGGGTCTTCACCCCCACAAACGTGAATACAACCAACACCAGTCAGGGCTTCCGCATTGCTCTGGTGGATTCGCCCGCGGCCTCACGAATCGTGGCCGATGCAACCCCGGGCAACGCCACCTACACCGGGTATGGGATTTTCGCCAACATGGGTCAGACCCTCGGCCACAGCAACTCGTTTCAGCTCGTGGAACGGTCGGCTCCGGGAACGGCCAGCGCGCTGCTCAGCGCCACCGGAAGCTGGACGGGCCTCGGCAACGGTGCCACCAATGGCGCCCCCGGATACGCCAATAACACGGAATACACCTTTGAAATGACACTGACTCGCGGCGCCGGTGGTGTGCTGGACATCGTCGCTTCCATGTCCGGCGGGAATCTGAACACCTCGGGGCTGGCGCAGGTTGTCTTCACCGACACGACACCCAATGGCGGCAGTTTCTCCTTCGACACGTTCCAGGTTCGTCCGTCCAGCGCCGCTTTGACGGCCGATACGTTCGACACTCGGCGGTTCCGGGTTGAATACATCCCCATTCCCGAGCCTGCGGCACTGGGCGCGCTGGCCTTGGCCGGCGCCCTCGGCCTGCGTCGGAAGCGCTGATCTGCTGTGGATTCGGCACCTGTCTGCGGATCACGAGCGGGCGCGACGTGGAGTCGCGCCCGCTTTTGTTTCACCCCCGATGACGGCGGCCTGACGCAATTTCGCAACGCATTGACGCCCCTTCGCAAGCCGGGTGGTTGTCGGCTCTGCCGCGGCCGCAATAATCGAGCCGGTCTGGCAGCAGCGGAACCGCGCGGATTTCGAAATTCGCGGTCTTGCTCCCGTCGATGAGGGTCCGACGGGAGTCGGCGGCGTTCCTCAGCGCCGGCGGGGCAGTTGCGCCTATGCACGCAATCGATTGGATTCTGGTTGTTCTCCCGCTGCTGATTGTGCTGGGATTTGCGGTGTACACGCACCGGTTTGTGCGGAGCGTCGCGGATTTTCTCTCTGCCGGGCGTTGCGCGGGGCGATACCTCCTGGCCAACGCGCGCGGGGAGGCAGATGCCGGCCTGGCCAACACGATGTCGAAATTCGAAGTTGTGCTGGTTTCGGGCTTCGTCCTGAATTTCTGGGAAAAGATCAGCATCCCCGCGCTGCTGCTGATCGGAATCACCGGCTTCGTGGTGTACCGGTTTCGCGAAACCCGCGCGCTGACCCTGGCACAGTTCCTGGAGGCCCGTTACAGCCGCCGGTTCCGACTGTTCATGGGAGGGCTGGCATTCCTTTCCGGGATCCTGAATTACGGGATTTTCCCGGCGATCAGCGCCCGGTTCTTCATCTACTTCCTGCGGCTGCCGGAATCCGTGAACGTCTGGGGTCTGGAGCTGAGCACCATGGCACTTCTGATGGCCGGTTATCTGACGATCACGGTCTTCATGATTCTGGTCGGCGGGCAGGTGACCCTGATGGTGACCGATTGCCTGGAGGGAATCTTCTCCCACGCGGCCTACATCGTGATTGCATTATCGGTGTTCACGATTGTCAGCTGGTCGCAGATTGTCGAGGTGATGGGCACTCAGCCCCCGGGCATGTCGCTGATCGATCCATTTGATGCCGCGAAGGTGGAGGATTTCAATTTCTGGTATGTGCTGATGGGCATGCTGCTGTCGGTCTACACGACGATGGCGCTGCAGAACAAGCAGGGCTTCAATTCGGCGGCGCGGTCGCCGCATGAATCGCGGATGGGGCATGTCCTGGGCCATTGGCGCACCTACGCGCGACTCCTGATGATTCTGCTGCTGGGGGTGTGCGCAGTAACCTTCCTGAA
>JAVQWE010000157.1:0-6612 GCA_033579175.1 Phycisphaerales bacterium
CAGCAAACCTGGGTGTGGCGATGATCGCCGGGTCGTTGGCTGCACGACTGCCAACCCGTGCCCGCGTGGGACTGCTGGTTGCGGTGACGCCGGCCTTCATGATCGTAAGTCATTTTCAGACAAGAACCTGGGACAATTCCGAAGCATTGTTCACCCGCGTCGTACGTTGCACCCCCGACAGCATCGCCGGGTGCTTGAACCTCGGAAACCTGCGCCGCGATGCCGGAGACCTAGCCGCTGCGTTGGAGCTGTATCGTCGAGCCGAGTCACGCCGGCAGATCAACCTGCATCTGCTTCGAAATACCTGGGAGGTGCTTCTGGCGTTGGATCGTCCGTTGGAGGCGTATGAGGCATTCCGGCGGGAAATGGCAGTGCTCCTGAAGTTGCCGACAGAGCTGACCGGGGTGGGTTTTGCCAACCGCGGGGCTTTCGGGGCGCTGCTGCTGGCCCGCGGGCACGTCGCCCCCGCCGCCGAAGAGTTGCGCCGAGTCCTCCGCGCAGAACCCCATAACTTGTTTGCAGCACAGGTTTTACAACTTGCTGAAGCCGTTCTCCGCCACAATGGCAGGTGAAGTCGCAACGGGTCGACCGCCTGCCCCCCTACAGCTTCGGTTGTCTGTTGCCGCGGTTATTGCGGCTTGGACCCGCCGCGACGCTGCGACAGCCAATCTGCGATGACCGCCTCGGCCGATGCGCGGTCCTCGGTGATGTAAAACAATCGTCCCAGCGACGACGCCCGAAGCGTTGAGGCAATGTGCTTGGAAACCCCGCACAGAACCAGCGCACCGTTGGCCTTTTTGATCCGCTGCCGAACGTTGATCATGAACCCCAGCGCCGCGCTGCCCACATACGAGCAGCCGCTCATGTCCAGAATCCAGCCCTGATCCGCAGCCGACTCAATCTCTGACAGTGCCGCCTGGTTCAGCTTATCGAATTCGGAAACATCGGCGCTGGCAGGGACGGTAAGTTGCAGCACGTGCGACCCGCTCTGGTGGACAACCTGGAACAGTTCCCTGGGCATCGGCTGTGGCCTACCTTAATTGCAGCGTATCGCTCTCGAATACGATCCCTGCGGGCAGGATTTCAACCGCCTTGCGCTTGCCCGCTTGCACGCACTCTCCCGCACGCCAGGCCCGAAAATGCCGTCGGGCGATCGCCAGCGCGGGCTCCGTCTGATCCGGGTGCACCCAGAGGGCAAATCCTGCTCCCATGTTGAATGTGGCATACATCTGGCGATCGTCCAGCCGCGCCTGGTGCTGGATGAACTGGAAGATCGGGGGAATCGAACCCGGCTCCGAAATCCGATGGATCACCGGCGCATTGGAACGCATCAGTTTCCGCCAGCCATGCCCGGTGATGTGAGCCGCTCCCGAAGGCACAATGCCCCCAGCCAGAAGGTCGGCGATGACGCGGACGTACACGTGCGATGCATCCAGCAAGGCTTCGCCGAAGAGCCGGCCGTCGCCCATTGGGGTCAGATAGCCATCCGGCAGGGTTCCTGCCAAAGCCCGACAAAGGGAAAGCCCGTTGGTTTGCACCCCACTGCTGGCCAGAAGGATGATCTGATCTCCGGGGCGGATGTCACCGGTGATCCGATGGGATTTGGGGGAAATCCGCCCGATGGCGCTGCCCGCCAGCACGATCGTCGATGCCTCAACCATGCCCGGCAGCGCGGGGGTCTCCCCGCCGCCCCAGACGGCGCCGGCCAGCCGGCAACCCTCGGCGAACCCTCGCGCCAGCGCCACGGCGCGGGCAGTATCCTCAAACCAGCGGGAATCACCCGCGGCGGCGTGCATGGCCACGCACACCGGCAAGGCCCCACAGGTGATCAGGTCATTCACGATCGTGGCAACCAGATCAATTCCTATGGCATGGTAAAAACATCGTCCCGTCAGATGCCGCATGGCATCGGCAACCAGGTTTTTCGTCCCCAGCCCTTCCTCGACGTGCGCGAGGAACTCATCGCGCCCCTCCAGGACAAAGGCGCTTTCGCCGCGAACCTGAGGTGCCAGCCGCAGCCCATGCGCCTCCAGCGCGTCCTGCGTCGCCTGCGCTTCACGCTGGCATGCGCGTTTGAAGGCGTCGAGGATCTCGTAATCAATCCCGGCCGACTTGTAATCCCAGCCGCTCACGACGATCTTTGTAGGCGACGACGGACCAAACGTAAAGAATGCTCCGCGCTGCCGCTGGCAGCGCGCCTCAGGGAGCCGCAGGCGCATGCAGATTCTCACCAACACCGGCGGGTTGGCGATGACCAATTGTTTTCTTCTGGCAGACCCTGCCTCCGGTCAGGCGGTGTTGTTTGACGCCCCGGACGGCACGGTTCTGCCGCTGATCGAGCAGGCAAAAGCGAGGAACTGGACGATCCAGGGGCTGTGGCTCACCCATGGGCATTTTGATCACATCGCCGATCATGAGGTGGTCACGGCTCACTTTCCCGGGGCGAAAGTGCTCATCCACCGACTGGACGAGCCGAAACTCCAGAACCCGGGTCTTCAATCGCGATGGTTCCAGTTGCCGTTCTCGATTCCCCCGCGGAATGCCGACGGCTACGCTCAGGACCAGCAGCAACTGTTCATTGGCTCAATCCCGGTTCAGGTGATCCACACGCCGGGACACTCCCCCGGGCACGTGAGCTTCCACCTGCCCACGGAAGGCGTGCTGGTCGGGGGGGATCTGATTATCGGAGGCTCGATCGGGCGAACCGATCTGCCTGATTCGGACCACGCCGAACTGGAGAAATCGGTCCGCCGGGTGATGCGGCTCGACCCCCGCACGCGGCTGCTGCCGGGCCACGGGCCCATCAGCACCCTCGACTGGGAACGCCGGAACAACCCCTTTGTCGCCGACATCCTTCAATCGAGCCGAATGGGTTAGAAGCTACGCATCGATTTGTAAGCAACCTCAGGTCGGTTCGTGGATACCACCTGCAGAGCCGCGCGATGTCGGCGGTCGAAAGGAGTATCCATGATTCGGGCCACAATTTCCGGACGTACTTCAGAATCTCTCACTCGGCGGATTCAAACCCGGCTGAACTACGCCCTTGGGCAGTTTGGGGGGTGGATCCAAGGGGTGCAGGTTCGACTCTGGGACGCCAACGGCCCGCGACGCGGCAGCAATGACCAGCATTGCCGAATGACGATCCATTTGCGGGGACCGATGCATGTAACGATTGAAGAGGCCGGTGATGACCCGTATCAGGTCGTTTCTCGCGCGGCAGAGCGGGCCAAACAGGTGGTCGGCCGGCGCGTGAGCCGCAAGCGGCAGCAAAGACCGGACCGACGGCATCTGCCGCTGTTCTCCTTACCGAAGCTTATATAACCTGTCCGGTTGGCGGGATCACGAACGACGGTGAACCACCGCGGTGGGGAGTCTTGGGACGACCAGCCCCCGCCCGGTGCGGCTGCGATCAGCCGGACATCCCGATTTTCGGGCTGCCGGCGAACACGCACACCACTCCGAGGAAGACCAAGCCGAATCCCACGTAATGGTTCCACCCCAGTCGCTCCCCCATCACCAGCCAGACAAAGAGCAGGAACACCCCCAGCGTGATGGCCTCCTGCATGATCTTCAGTTGGGCGATGGTTAAACCGCTTTGCGCTCCCAGCCGGTTTCCGGGCACCTGAAAGCAGTATTCAAACAGCGCGATTCCCCAACTGGCGAGGATGGCAAACCACAGCGGGCCAGACTTGAGCTGGGGGTGCTTGAGGTGGTAGTACCAAGCGAACGTCATGAAGACGTTTGAAATCGTCAGCAGAATGACTGTCCACATGCCCGATACCCGATTTGTATCGGCCGCGGGGCACAACGCCGATTAAAGTAAAGCCTCTACGCGGGCGGCGCAGATGAAGTCGTTCTCGCTCAGACCCTTCACGCTATGCGTGCTGTAACGCAGCGTGATGCGGTTGTAACCGAGCAGAATTTCCGGGTGATGATCCTGCCGGTGGCTCACCCACGCCGTGGCATTCAGAAATGCGGTGGTCTGGTAATAGTCGGGAAAGGCGAAAGTCTTGGTTAATTGCCCGTCCCGGATCTCCCAGCCCGGCAGCTCGGCAAGCCATTGGCGGATCTGTGATTCTGAGAGCGGCGGTGTCCCGGGGGGAACAGGCCGGCAAGTGCGTTGGGCCAGCGCGGTCATCGGAAGCCTCCTGTGCGCGACACTCGCGATTGTATGCACTCCCCGAGTAAGCTGGGAGGATGAGCGGCCGTCGCCCCGGCCGGATTCAACCCGGGGCGGTTGCTGCCTGCATCCATCGCCCGGCGGGTTGGAACTGCGCCGGGCTGGTGATCGGACCGACGCCCAGTACGATGCGCTGGATCATCGGTGACATTCACGGCTATGCCAAGCCCCTGGATCGGCTTCTGGAGGCGGTGCGGGAGGCCGATCGCGATGCTGTTGTGCTGTTCGTGGGAGACTATGTCAACCGCGGGCCGGACTCGCGCGCCGTCATTGAGCGCCTGCTGCGGATGAATAACGCGCGCTTCTGCCGAGGCAATCACGACAACGTGTTTGACCTGCTGCTGAACGGGTCATGTTACGACGTGCGGCAGGACATGATGCATCCGCACCACCTGTTCAGCTCGTTTCTCGATGCAGGGCTGGATCGAACCCTGCTCAGTTATGAGATCGATCTGGCCATGGTGTACAGCCTTGCGGTGGATTTTTCGATTCCCCGGCTGCGCGAGCTTCTGAGTCCGGTGCCGGCCGAGCACCGGCAGTTCTTCCGCCGACTGGAGCCGGTGATCGAGCACGACGACCTTTTCGTGGTGCACGCCCGCTGGCCTGCCGATCAGGCAGACGGGCCGGAGTTGCTCATCGACCTTCTGGCCGGCAGCCGCCGGCTCCGTCACGAGGCCCTCTGGGGGCGATACAACCGGCTGGAGATCGCCGCCCCGAAGTCCTGGCGCCGTCGAGGGTTTTTCGGCCATACCCCGGTTTCCTTTTACCGGCTGGCCAGCCGTTCGGTCGCCTTGCCTATCCTTGGGGAACGAATGGTGCTGCTGGATACGGCGATTGCCTTGGGTCTGGACGGACGATTGACGGCATACTGCGCTGACACCGACCGGTTCCTGCAGGTCGATCGACAGTTGGACGTGGTCGAGCTGGCCGCTCGGGAAACCCTCTTCGGGTAGCGTGGGCGTTGGGCGGTTTGGGCGGCACCGCACAAGAGGACTCATGGAGACCGGCTGCCGATCTGTTCCGGGCCTGCTTGGCGCACACTCCTGCGAGTTGGCGCTGGTACACCCTCAGATCGCCCCCAACACCGGCAACATCGCCCGGTTGTGCGTAGCCACGGGCACGACGTTACACCTGGTTCGTCCGATGGGGTTTACGCTGGAGGATCGAAAGCTGCGGCGCAGCGCGATGGACTACTGGTCTCGACTGCGGCTGAGGCTCCATGACGATCTGGAGGCCTTCCGAGCAGCCATGGCGACTCGCCGATTGTGGCTGTTTGAGCCGGATGGCGAAATTCCCCTCTGGCAAGCCCCGTTTCAGGACGGCGACGTGCTGGTCTTTGGATCAGAAACCACCGGCCTGCCCAAGCCGTGGCTGCAGGCGTCACGGGATCGGACGGTCTGCATTCCCCAATCCGCCGGGGAACGGTGCCTGAACGTCGCAACTTCTGCTGGGATCGCACTTTACGAATGCCTGCGCCGTCTGCACAATCCGGGCTGAGCGGAAGCTCATTGACAATCAACCGCAGGCAGGGGTAACGTTTCTATCGATCAGCCCCCTGCCGCTGCCGAGGCCGGGTGGGAAGTCTAACCCGGCGGCGAGTCAAGGAGCTTCGGGGGTCGCCACCGGCAGAACTGCGCGCGAAGTTCCTGCGTGTCGGGAGTCGGAGGCGAGAAGTTCGGGCCGAGGGAGCGGCCCGAAAAACGGAGAAGGGAGAGCTCATGCGAGCGCGTGCTCGCGGAACGCCAGTTCCGTGGCTGGGAATCGGGTTGTGGCTGAGCTTGAGTCCGGTGGGGTGGTCGGGGCCGGCTTCCATTCGTTTTGACGGGAGTCACGAGCCTGATGCCCCGCTGCATCAGGTCGATCGCGTCGAAGAGCAGGAGTCGTTCTCGAGAGGCTCGGCCGCTGCTCTTCTGGCATCGATGGAAGAGGAACGCGCGCTCGCTCCGCAGTGGATTGCAATGCCCCACCCGGCTTCGCCGACCAGAATCGCTCCGCCGACACAGCCTTCGTTGCAGGATACATCGGTTGAACCCCTGGCGGTACCGCTGCCGGCGGTCAACGTGCTGGGTCTTTTCGTGCTGGCCGGGGCGATGAGCTACGTCGGCGCAAAATGGCTGGGCTTGCGCAAGTGACGCCTGGTTGCCGGGAAGCGGCGGCTGGCAATCACCGGCGTGCCGTTGATAATCCCCGTCGGCATGAAGCGCCCCGCCGTCTTCTTCGATCGCGATAATACCCTGATCATCGCCCAGGATTATGTCGGCGACCCGTCGAAGGTGCGGCTTGTGCCCGGCGCTGCCTCGGCGGTGGCACGGGCGCGGCGGCTGGGTTATGCAACCGTCGTCGTGAGCAATCAAAGCGGAGTGGCACGGGGGTTGTTTGATGAGGCAACCGTCCGAGCCGTCAATCAGCGGCTGGACGAACTGCTGCTGGCT
>JAVQWE010000158.1:0-6587 GCA_033579175.1 Phycisphaerales bacterium
ACTCATCGTGCTGACCGTGACGCGGGCCGCGAACGTCGAGGCGTTGAACTCATGCTCGGCGTACAGGATGTACAGGATGTCGATGGCTCGTGCTTTCCAGTCTTCCGGCTCCTGACCGCTGAGCATGTACAGGAAGTTCCCCGCATGGCTCAGGCCGGGCTGGGGATAGAGAATGTCTTTCCCCTCCCGAACCCTCGCCCCCGCCGCCGCCAGAACATTCATTCGGGCCAGCAGCCGCAGCCCCTTGCGACGGTTGGCTTCGGGGCTGTGGTCGTTCAGCTCCGGATCAAACGCGGCCAGCGCACTGACGGCCGTCCGCATGAAATCCATGGGGTGGATCGACCGCGGCAGCAATCGAAGCATCTGCTCCAGCTCCCGCGGAAGCCGGGCCAACTCCACCAGTTGGCCCCGGAAGTCCTGGAGCTGCTGCGCATCGGGCAATCGGTCGTATATCAGCAGATACGCGACGTGTTCGAAGGTGGCGTGGTCCGCCAGATCGTGAACGTCATAGCCGCGGTAACGCAAACCGGCGTTCTCATCCACATAGCAGATTGCAGACTCACCGGCGATCACGCCGGCCAGACCCGGCGAATATGCCGGAGCAGCGGCTTGGCTCATCGGGGTGCTCCCTTTTTCTCAAATCCTAGATTCTCGGGCGGAAAAGTCGAATCTCGCGACGTGGCCTCGGGCGAACCTGACTCGCCGGGAATCCTCCCCCCGCGACAGCTTGCCTGCTGTCCGACGAAGCTGGTCGACCAGCCCACAGAAGTGCTGCGACGGCGGCACTGTAGAGCACGGCCGGCCATGCCCGCGTCGGATCGGCCAGCAGGCGCAGGGGATGGGCGATCATCAGGGGATCGAGCGTCCAGGTAAGGTGTCTGCGAACCGCCTGAACCGGCTCGGAGTTGGCTTGATCCGCCGGGTACCGCCACGCCACGTCTGCAGCGAAGAACCAGTTGAAGATGCCGGCATCGCTCAGTGAAAGGGCGTGCGGTAAGGCCAGCACGAACATCAGGAAGGATGCGATCACCCTTCTCCTGCCCCGCGTGACCCACCGGCAACAACGTTCGAAGAAGTCTGGTTCTGCCAGGATCACCAGCAGCAGAACCGCCGGAAGCCACGGCAGCATGAGCCTCGGCCCCCAACACCACCATCCAAACGGAGAATGCCACGCCGAAAGCCCCATCGTCGCGACGGCCAGGATCGCCACCCCCGCGGCAGCCGGCACGAGCGCCCGCAGGCTGTTTTGCCTACGGAAACGTGCGATCGCGTAGACCCCCAGAACCGTGATGGCAAGGCAAATCCCCGTCGCAAACACCCATAATCCCCCGTTGGGCGCAAACCACAGACCCAGAAACGCCAACAACCGGTGATCCCAGCGATGCACAAGCATCCCGGGGCCCAGGTAAATCGCGTTCCAAGGCACTCCGAACCGCAGGAGGTTGAAGGCGGCGTGGACGACGAGCGAGCCAGCCACGGCCGCCAGAAGCGCGGCCGCATGACGGGTGAACTCGGCTCGATCGACCGGCTTTGGACGTGCGAACAACGCCCCCACCCAGGCCAGAGCCAGCAGGGGTACCGCCGTTTCCTTCGTCAGTGCGCTGGCGACAAAGAGTGCCGCGCAAGCGCCTGGCCCCCCGGCTCCGGCGGCGGCCACCACCAGACCCGCCGTCAAAAGCGCCGCCGGCAACTCGTTGTAGGTCGAGGTGCAATAGGTCACGAACGGCCCGGACAGCATCAACCCCACAGCCAGCCATGCCGCCTGGGGCGACGTTCGCCGCCGAACGGCCTGAAATGTCAGCACCGCAAGCCCCCCGAAACTCAGGGAACTGCTTGAGGTCCAGACGAAACTGGTGGGCAGCCGCACGCCCATCGCATAGGCCGCCTCGGCAATCAGGCCTGTCAGATACTGAAACGGCGGGAAGGGCCCGATCTGCCCAAGCTGACCCTCGCGACCCGAGGCCAGCCAACGCAGCAGTTCCTGAATCCCCTCGAAAATGACGAACGAGTCATATTCAAGCTGCCGCGGAGTCCGGACGACGAACCCGGCGATGGCCAGCACGGCCGCCAGCACCACGATCCGGCGCCCGCCCGGCCCGTGAACCACCGTTGAATCATCGCCCGCCGCGGGAGATGGGTGCATCCGGCGCATCAGAACCGATGCCACCCGGCGGAGCAACCCGCTCACGCAGGCTCATCCACCAGCTCGCCCTCGATGACCTCGGCGCCGCGCGTGAAGACAAAGTCATGCTTTTGCGGATCGACATCCACCCGGATCACGTCACCCTCGCCAAATTCCCCGTTCAGCAGCTTCGTCGCCAGCGGGTTTTCAATGCGCTGCTGGATCACTCTCTTGAGCGGGCGTGCGCCGTAGGCAACGTCATACCCCTCTTCGGCCAGCAGTTTGCTGGCCGCTTCCGTCACCTGCAGTTTCAGCCCGCGCTGCGCCAGCCGCTTGCTGAGGTAACCCAGTTGCACTTCAACAATCCTGGCCAACTGCTCCTTCCGCAGGGGATGGAAGATGATGGTCTCATCAATCCGGTTGATGAATTCCGGCCGGAATGCTCCCTTGAGCACGTCTTTCACCGCCGCCTCGATCTCCCAGTCGCCGGCGCCTTCCGCAACCAGCGATTGAATCCGGTCGGAGCCCAGATTGCTGGTCATGACGATGACCGTGTTCTTGAACGAAACCGTGCGGCCGTGACCGTCCGTAAGTCGCCCGTCATCAAGGACTTGCAGCAGGACGTTGAAGACATCCCGATGCGCCTTTTCGATCTCGTCAAACAGCACCACGCTGTACGGCCGACGACGCACCGCCTCCGTCAGCCGCCCGCCTTCTTCGTATCCGACGTAGCCGGGAGGAGCCCCAATCAGCCGCGCGACGCTGTGCTGTTCCATGAATTCGCTCATGTCGATCCGCACCATGGCGTTTTCATCGTCGAAGAGGAACTCTGCCAGTGCTTTGCACAGCTCCGTCTTTCCGACACCGGTCGGGCCGAGGAACAGGAACGATCCGATCGGGCGGTTGGGATCGCCCAGGCCGGCGCGATTCCGCCGCACGGCGTTGCTGACGGCCTCGATGGCGTCCTTCTGGCCGATCACGCGTCGCCCGAGTCGTTCTTCCATATGCATCAGCTTCTCGCGCTCGCCTTCGAGCATCCGGCTCACCGGGATTCCTGTCCATCGACTGACCACCTCGGCAATTTCCTCGGCCGAGACCTCGTTCTTCACCAGCGACTTGCCGTCCCGGGTCAGCTCATAGAAGCGTTTCTCGGCCTCCTCCAGCTTGCGGTTGATCTCGCGGATCTCGCCGTACTGAATGCGTGACGCAAGCTCAAACTTGCCCTGGCGCTGGGCTTCCTCCATCTCCACCTGTTTGATGGCAAGCTGTTCCTGCAACTGCTTCATCTGATCCATCAGGCGCTTTTCGTTCTGCCATCGTGTCAACAGGGGTGTTCGTCGCTCCTGAAGATCGGCCAGCTCCTTCTGTGCCTTCTCCAGCTGCTGCTTGCTGGCCGCGTCTTTCTCCAGCTTCAGCGCTTCGATCTCGATCTGAAGTTGCATGATCTTGCGGTCCAGCTCGTCCAGCTCGGCGGGCTTGCTGTCGTTCTCAATGCGGAGGCGCGAGGCCGCCTCGTCGATCAGATCGATCGCTTTATCCGGCAGGAACCGATCCTGAATGTATCGATCGCTCAGCACGGCGGCCGAGACAATCGCCGAATCGGTAATCCGCACGTTGTGGTGCCGCTCGTAGCGTTCCTTCAGGCCGCGGAGAATCGATATCGTGTCCTCAACGCTGGGCTGCCCGACGTAGATGGGCTGAAAGCGGCGTTCGAAGGCCGGATCCTTCTCGATGTGCTGGCGGTATTCATCGAGGGTGGTTGCCCCGATCGTCCGCAGCTCGCCGCGGGCCAGAGCCGGTTTGAGCAGGTTGCCGGCATCCATGGCGCCTTCACTCTTGCCGGCACCGATGACCGTGTGCAGTTCGTCGATGAACAGGATGATCTGCCCTTCGGATTCGGTTACTTCCTTGATGACCGCCTTCAGCCGTTCCTCGAATTCGCCGCGGTATTTGGCGCCGGCGATCAGCGCGCCCATGTCCAGCGCAATGATTCGCTTGCCCTGCAGCCCTGCCGGAACATCTCCGTTCAGCACGCGGATGGCCAGTCCTTCCACGATGGCCGTCTTGCCCACACCCGGTTCCCCGATCAGGACGGGGTTATTCTTGGTCCGACGCGAAAGCACCTGCATGGTTCGACGGATTTCCTCATCGCGTCCGATGACCGGATCGATCTTCCCCTGCCGGGCCAGCTCGATGAGGTCGCGTCCGTACTTTCGCAGCGCCTGGTAGGTGGCTTCGGGGTCCGGGGACGTGACGCGCTGATTCCCCCGCACGTCTTTCAGAGCCGCCAGGATGTTTTCGTGGGTCACTCCGAGCGTGCGCAGCAACTCCCGGGCGTCGCTTCGCACCTGCGTCAGAGCAAGCATCAGGTGCTCGGTCGAGATGTATTCATCTTTGAGTCGATCCGCCTCTTTCTGCGCTTGCGACAGCACCTCAGAAGTTAACCGGTTAACCTGGAGTTGCACTCCCGTAGCTCTTGGCAATCGCTCCAGTGCCTCCGCCACCGCCGACGAAACCCGCGCTTCGCTCACGCCCAGTTTCTGCAGAAGCGGACGGACTACGCCATCTTCCTCGGCCGCAAGACCCGCCAGAATGTGCAAGGGCACGATTTCGGCATGATCCTGTTCCCGAGCGATCTCCTGGGCTCGACCGATCGCTTCCTGAGCTTTAACGGTAAGACGGTCCTGTCGCATTGCTACTCCTGTCGGGGCGAAACAACGCACCCGGGTCTGTTCCGAGCAACAAAGCCCGCGCCATCGCCGGAAATATTCATAAGTCTATTATTGACAACAACTTATGAAGAATACTCCGGTCAGGTGCAACCTGCCGAAATGGCAGCCATCATCGTTGCGACACCACCCAGCTCCGCCAAGCCCGCACCAGCGCGGGATAATCCCAGCCATACAACTGCTGCAGCGCCGCCTCGGGATCGACGCCTTGCTTGATCTGGTCGAACAGACGGACGAACCTTCCCCGGTCGGTGGCGATCAGCAATTCCACCATCGTTTCCATCACCGGATACAGCTCTCCCGACGGAACAAACTCGTCATCAAACAACGACTCCAGATCGATGTCTTGGCGGACCGCCAAGTCCTTTGCCAGCCCCCGGTGCTGAGGATTGGGGAACAGGCGATGAGCAACCACCTCTGCCGTGCCTTCGTTCAGCCACCGGGGCACCTGCTGATTGGATCGATAGCGGTGAATGAAAGCATGGGTGAATTCGTGCGTCAGCACGCGCGCCCACTTGCGTTGCGCCGCGCGCAGGTCGCCTCCTTCGGCGGCTGCATCGGGCTTCCACATCGCCAGATGACCCATCCCGCTCTCATGCCCGCAATAGTAGCCAAAAGCCGACTCCATCGATTCGATTTCATCGATCGTTCGCGCGAATCTCGCAAAATCTCCGTTCCGCTCGAACATGAACACCGCGAGTTTACCCACGAAGATGTTGTCCTTCGGACTCAGGCCGAACTGCGCGGCGACGGCCGAATATGCCGCCTCCAGATTCTTCCGGATGAACTGGTGATCACCCGGGTGCCAGTCGGTAAAAACGATGAAGTGCGGGGTCTGAAATTCGTGAAGAATCAGTCCAAGTTCCTCGCGTGCACGCGCCGCGTGCACCCGGGCACGTTCCATGGCGGCCGCGGCAAGTTCAGGGGTGCTCAACGGATACGGCGGATTGGACGGGTTGCGGCCCCGGCTGGTGGAAGGCGGATTGCGTGCGGCCAGCAGTTGGTTGCCGGCTTCTGCCAGCGACGGGTCGATCGACACCGCCCGCCCCACGGCATCACGAGCCTCCCGGCTCAACCCGAGCTCCCGGCACAAACGGGCCAGAGACAGCCAATCCGCGGCCGAGTCCGACCTCATCACCCGCTTGCGCAGCGAGACGGCGGAACGAGGGCTCAGCTGGAGCCAGCGAAGTTTCCGCTCCCCCTGCCGGGTGCGGAGGGTCAGATGCTCATCATCAAACCCGGCCAGCGACCCGCGGATTTCCTCGCGGCTCCCACGCAGCACGACGACGACATCCTGTGACGCCGCGTCGCCCCCGGCGGCAATCGGAGCAAGCCAGATCGACACCAGAAACGCCGCGACAACGCCGGCATGACGCCGCAACACCGCCATCGTGACGCAGTGTACCATCTCTCCGCCACGCCCGGCGACTTGCTCCTCATCCCCCGAGCTGACATGCGATGGTCTGCCGGCAGCCAGGCGCGCAGCTTCGGCCTGATCAGCACCCCCCGGAATTGGGCTTATTTCTTCTTCGGCTCGGCTTCCTGCGTGGTGGATTGCGACTGGTAGAACATCCCGATGATCGCCGGGATACACACCGCCGCCGGCAGGATAAAGGGCTTGATCGTCATCGCCTCGGTGATCCGCGGGGAGAGATCCGGGTATTTGTAGATCAGTGACAGCCCGCCAAAGATCAGCATCACCGAGCCTTGAAGGCTGGTGTAGGTCATTACGCTGA
>JAVQWE010000159.1:0-6551 GCA_033579175.1 Phycisphaerales bacterium
CGAGCACGCCGTGCTTTCCGGTGATCCCGAGGCGCTCAATCAGCTCCTGCAGCCGGTCTTTGATCGACAGGCCTATGAGGCCGCCCGTAACCGGCTGCTCACCACCGGCCTTGCCGCCGGACCCGGCGCGGCTTCCGGCGCGGCAGTTTTCACGGCGGAAAAGGCCGAGGAATATGCCCGTCTGGGACGGCGCGTTGTGCTCTGCCGCATCGAAACCAGCCCGGAGGATCTGCGCGGCATGATCGCCAGCGCCGGCATCCTCACCAGCCGCGGCGGAGTTTCCTCTCATGCGGCTCTGGTGGCCCGGCAGATGGGCAAGGTGTGCGTCGCCGGCGCCGGTGAGATTCACATCGATTACGCCGCTCGACTGCTGGTCTGCAAAGGCGTGACCATCCGCGAAGGAGAGCCCGTCAGCATCAACGGAACCACCGGCGAAGTCTTTGCCGGTGAAATTGCCACCGCCGACAGCGAATTGAAGCAGGTCCTGGTCAGCCGGACTCTGCCCCCGTCAAAAAGCGCGGTCTTCAAATACTACGACTTCGTCATGAAGCTGGCCGACCGGTATCGAACCCTCGGCTTGCGAACCAACGCCGACGAGCCGGAGCAGGTGCAGGCGGCCATCGCCTTTGGAGCCGAGGGAATCGGCCTCTGCCGCACCGAACACATGTTCTTCAAGGGCACACGCATCGACGACGTGCGCATGATGATCCTGGCCAAGACCGAGGACGAGCGAAAAGCCGCCCTGCGACGGGTCATCGAATACCAGAAAGAGGATTTCGAGGGGCTTTTCCGCGTTCTCAACGGTCGACCGGCCTGCATCCGGCTGCTCGACCCGCCCCTGCATGAATTCCTGCCCCACGAACATGGTCAGATGGCCGATCTGGCCCAGAAAATGGATGTGCCCGTGGAGGAAATCCGCGCCCGTGTGGCTGCCCTCCATGAAGCCAACCCCATGCTGGGCCATCGGGGATGCCGGCTGGGAATCAGCTTCCCCAACATCAGCGAAATGCAGGTGCAGGCCATTTTCCTGGCGGCGGCGAAGGTGCAGGCCGACGGAATCAAGGTCAAACCCGAGATCATGATTCCGCTGGTCGGATTCCATCAGGAGCTGGAACATCAGGTCCAGATCGTCCACCGGGTTGCCCGGGAGATCATGGAACAAACCCGACAGAAAATCCGCTATCAGGTCGGCACCATGATCGAGGTCCCCCGCGGGGCCATCACCGCCGACGAAATCGCCCGCACGGCAGAGTTCTTCAGTTTCGGCACCAACGACCTCACCCAGACCACGCTCGGGATGAGCCGCGACGACTCCGGTTCGTTCCTTCCACGATACATGGAACTGGGAATCATCAAGGCCAACCCGTTCGCCAGCATCGATGCCGTGGGTGTCGGCGCGCTGGTCAAGCTCGCCGTGGAAAAGGGCCGCAGCGTCCGACCCGACCTGAAACTCGGGATTTGCGGCGAGCACGGGGGCGACCCCAAGTCCATCGAGTTCTGCCACAACGTCGGACTGAATTATGTAAGCTGCTCACCGTATCGCGTCCCCGTGGCCCGGCTGGCTGCGGCGCAGGCGGCGCTGCGGGCAAAAAAATCGCGAGAAAACGAATAATCGGTCTCGGGGAAAAACCCCCCGGTCAAGGAGGCCCTTCCACCCCCTCCCCGGGGAATATCGCGCGCTCAAGACCCTCCTGATGACTCGCCGCGCGGCGGTTGCACCCGTCGGCCACGAGCGGTCCGATAACCTCGATTTGCATTCCGTCGGTCCGAATCCGAGATTCCTCTTCCGGGGGCACGTTCGCTTTCCATGGCAACGACCAGAATGCAGATTCCTTCGACCGATCCGGCACATCACGCCCGGCTTCTGAAGGCCAGGCTCGAATATCGCGCCGAGCAGGCACAACGGCTGGAGCGACTGAAGCAGCGCGTCGCCGCCCGTGCCCCCCAGCCGCCGGCGCCCCCGGGGAGCGAACCCCGCGCCAGCGATCCGAGTGGCAAACTCGGCACCGGCCTCGACATCCTCGCCTGACCCCCGCCGCGGGCTCGGAAGGCCCGGCATCCCGCCAACCCCCCCGCCCGCCACGCCAGCAAGACTGGCTGGAAAATCCCCTGTCGCTGGAAAGAATTTGTGTATTCCCTCGAATGCCCCATGACGATGTCCCCGATGACTCGCCGGATTCTTCCAGTCCTGTTGATCACCGCGATGTTCGTCCCGGCCTTCGGAGCGGAGGTGCGCGATCTGGCAGACCTGCTGGCCCGGCATCGGCAGGCCCATGACCTGCCCGGGCTGGCGGCCATGGTGCTGCGGGATGGCCGCATCACCGCCGCCGGGGCAGTGGGAGTTCGCAAGGCCTCCCATGACGCTCCGCTGACCATTCACGATAGGTTTCACATCGGCTCCTGCACCAAGGCGATGACTGCGACGCTCTGCGCCGTCCTCGTGGACCAGAAACTTCTCGATTGGAACGCAAGCGTAGGAGCCGTTCTGGGCAAGCAGTTCGCTGTACACCCGGAATGGAACCCCATCACCATGGCCCAGCTTCTGAACCATCGCGGTGGCGCACCCGCCGAGCTGCCGTTGGCGGTTTTCGCCACCCGTGGGCAGAACACCCAGACGGCGCGACGGCGGACTGTCGAATTGTTGCTTTCCGAGCCACCCGGGCCAACCGATCAATTCGTCTATTCCAACGCCGGTTACGTCATTGTCGGCGCGATGCTTGAATCCCTCACCGGCAAAAGCTGGGAAGATCTCATCCGCCAGCACTTGTTTGATCCTCTGGAAATGACCTCGGCCGGCTTCGGAGCACCCGGACTTCCCGGGACCCTCGACCAGCCGCGTGGCCACCGCAGTGACGGCACGCCTTTGGAGCCCACCCCCTTTGCCGATAACCCGCTGGCGATCGGTCCGGCGGGAACGGTGCACCTGACGCTCGGCGACTGGCTGAAGTTCGCCGGCTTGCACCTGCGCGGGATGCGTGCCCCTGACCACCCGCAGGAAAATCACACCCTGCTGGGCATCTCCCTCGACAGCTTTGCCCGGCTCACCACTCCCCCCAACCGCGACTCTTCACCTGCCTACACTCACGGCTGGATCGTTGCCCGCTCGCCTCTGACCGGCGACAGCGCGCTGACCCACGACGGCAGCAACACGCTCTGGTATGCCACGATCTGGCTCTGGCCGCGGCTGAATCTGGCCATCGTGGTCGCGGCCAATCAGGGCGGAGACTCCGCCGCCGCTGCCTGCCATGCCGCGCTGCAAGGAATTCTCCAGCAGGAACTTGCGCCGCGCACCCCGGCGGCGGGGGAACGTTGAACCCCACCGAGCGCGAAAAAATACCGTGCCCCATTCTTTGATGCGTCCGTCAGACCCCGCCAAGGGTGGTCGCACCGCCCAAACGCCCCTCCTCGCCGCCGATGGCGCCATCCGTATAATCCGGCCCATGCCTGATACGGTCTACCAGCGCGTCCTTCTGAAAATCAGCGGGGAAGGCTTCTGCCACGAGGGAGGATTCGGGATCGAAGCCGAAGAACTGGACCTGATCGCCCGCCAGTGTGTCGAGGCCGCTTCCATGGGCACGCAGCTTGCCATTGTGGTGGGTGGGGGCAACTTCATCCGCGGCGCCACCTTTGCCGAGGACGGCCACATCCCCCGTGCCACCGCCGACTACATGGGCATGCTCGCAACCGTCCTCAACGCCCTGGCACTGCAGGAAACCATGGAGGCTCGCGGCCAGCCCACCCGCGTCATGAGCGCCATCAGCGTCTACAGCGTCTGCGAACCGTTCATCCGGCGGCGTGCCGTGCGACACCTGGAAAAAGGCCGGGTGGTGATCCTCGCCGGCGGAACCGGCAATCCCCACTTCACCACCGACACCTGCGCCGCCTTGCGCGCCGCCGAAATTCATGCCGATGTGCTGATGAAAGCCACGAAAGTAGATGGCGTCTTTGACAGCGACCCCAAGCGTAACTCCGGCGCGCGGCTCTATGAGACGATCAGTTACCAGAAAGTGCTGGACGATCGGCTTCGCGTCATGGACCTGACCGCCATCACCCTGGCGATGGAAAAACAGCTCCCGCTGGTGGTGTTCAATCTCAAGCGCGAAGGCAACATCGCCCGCGTGCTCCGCGGCGAGAAGGTGGGCACGCGCATCGTCCCCTGACCTGCAACCACGCAAGACACGCCCCCCGGCGCCCGGTGCGGTGGCCGGGCAGCATACTCCAGGCGGACTTCTGGTGGACCACCGGTTGTTCATCCGGCGCCGCGTCAAAGTGCCGGTCGGAACAACGCCAATGCGCAGGCGGCTGACGCGCGGCGCCTCCAGGCTCCGGCGAACGTGGATTTTCGTTGACTTTGTGGCTCGCGGCAGTAACCTCACAGGTCAGGGTCGATCGCAACCGCATCGGGAGGGTGAACATGCAAGCAGGGCACTGTGTTCCTTGTTTGAGCCTCTTTCTGGCCGCTTCGACCTCCTGGGGGCAGATCGTTTCACTGGTCAAACGGGGGGACACGGTTCCCGGGGTGGGAAATGTCACCCTCATCCAGAATCTTTCGGTGAACAACAGCGGGCAGTGGCTGGTCGAGGCGGACACCGACGGCCCCACCACCGGCGACGTGGTGCTCCTGAAAAATGGAAATCTGTTTCTGCGGGAAGGCCAGCCGCTGCCGGGCAATCCGCCAGGAAGCGTCACACTCAGTTCCTTCGACGCCGTCAATCTGAATAATTCGTCGGTGTTCGGCGGGAATCTGTTCCTGGCCGGCACGGGCAGCACCAGCAACGACTCGGGAGTCTATCAGGATGCGAACCTCGTCATGCAGGAAGGCACGATCAGCGCAGCCCCGCAGTTCAGCCCCAACACGCCTTACATCGGGTGGTTTGAAACCAAGCTCAACGACAACGGCCAGCATCTGGTAATGGCCAGCGTCGATGATCCGTCGATTCCTACGACGGTGGATCGTGCCATCGTCCGCTGGAATGTCGCCCCCAATGGCACGCTGTTGAGCGAAACCGTCATCGCCAAGGAAGGAGATGTGCTCCCGGGTACCACCCAAGCCGTCGTTGACTTCGGAACCTCACCTCACGCTTTCGATTTCAACAACGCCGGCACGGCCATGTTCCGCGTCGATGGTGACGGGCCCACCAGCGAAGATTTCCTCGTTTACGTGGGTGGGACTCTGGTTGCTCAGGAAGGCCGGCCGTCACCCGTCGCCGGGCGAAGCTGGGCCGCGGCCGGGCTTGGCGGTTCGAGGATGGCGCTGAACAACTCCGGTGACTTCGTGTACACCGGCACCCTCGACGGCGACCCCGCCAGCGACCTGATCATCATCAAAAACAACAACAAATTCATCCAGGAAGGCGATTCCCTGCCCGCGATCGGGGCTTTCACATTCACGGCGTTCGGCACTGGGCCGGTGGATATTGACGATCAGGGTAACGTGTTGTGGTTCGGCGACTGGAATGACCCCGACACCACCCGCGACACCGGGTTGTTCCTGAATGATCAGCTCATCGTGCAGAAGGGTGTCACGATGATCGACGGGCTGTTGGTCACTTCCATCGCCAGCGGCGACGATGCCTTCGCCATCAGCGATAACGGGCTGTACGTGATTTTCGAGGGGGTTCTGCAGGGCGGCATCGATGGAGCCTTCCTCGTCACCATCCCCGAGCCACCCGCCGTCGGACCGTTGCTCCTCCTGGCCGCCCGATTCGTCCGCAGGCGCCGGGAATCTTCCCAGCCTGCCTGATTCCATGGCAACCCCGACCGCCGCTGCCAACCCCCCGACGCCGAACGCGCCGGCTCGCCCGCGGAGCCCCATGCGTCCGGCGGAGTTTCGCAGCGTCTGCGGCCGATGAACAGTCCAGTCATGCCCTCGTTTCGATGGTGGTTCACCGGAAACCTGCTGATGCTGGCACTGCTGTTGTGCGCCGGTTGTCAGGTCCATCCACCCGGCCTGCCCACCCCGCAGGAGGTGGAACAGGCCTTTGAGCCTCATGTCGTGGTTGATCCCAAAGGCCAGCCGCTGCTGCGATACCGCATCCTCAAGCCCGCCAGACTCCAACCCGGTCGAAAATACCCCTTGGTGCTGGTGCTTCACGGTGCCGGCGAGCGCGGCGACGACAATGTGAAGCAGCTCACACACGGAGCGCGGCAGTTCCTTGCGTATACCCGCTCTCGTCCGGCATTCGTTGTCTTCCCCCAATGTCCCAAGGGAACCTGGTGGGATGGACCCAGCCGGTACGCGCCGGAAACTCAGCAGGCCAATGTCGTGCCCCCCCTGCGGCAGGTGATTGCCCTGATCGATCGCCTGTTGCAGCAGTTCCCCATCGACCGCTCGCGTCTGTATGTCACCGGCCTGTCCATGGGAGGCTACGGAACCCACACCATCGTCGCCGCCCGACCCGATCTTTTCGCCGCGGCGCTGCCGATCTGCGGCGGGGGAGACCCGCGCTGGGTGTCGCGCTATCGCTACACGTCGTTCCTGGTCATCCACGGTCAGGCCGATCAGGTGATCTCCGTCGAGGTTTCCCGGCAGATGGTGGCCGCCATGCGCC
>JAVQWE010000160.1:0-6503 GCA_033579175.1 Phycisphaerales bacterium
ACGACGCGGGGACAACACACCCTGTACGCCATCTGTCTTGGAAAGGCCGCTGGTGCGATGCTGATTCGATCCCTTGGGTCAAACCTGCGCCTGCTCCCGGGGAAACCGCAATCGGTTGAACTTCTCGGCAGCGGGGCGGTACGGTGGATGCAGGATGAATCGGGGCTGCGGGTGGAACTCCCGGAGAGCCGCCCCCCGGGCGTAGCAGCGCTGCGAGTTCGCTATTAGGCTGCCGGAAAGGGATCATGGGCCTGACCTGGGACAGATCGATGCGGCTGCTGTTCATCGGTGACAGCATCACGGATTGCGACCGCCGGAAAGACCCGGAAGAAGTGGGCTTTGGTTACGTGCGGATGGTACGAGACTGGTTGCTTGCCGCCGCTCCCGCGACCGCCCCGATCGTCATGAACCGGGGAATCAGTGGCAACAAAATGCCGGATCTCGTCAAGCGCTGGCAACGCGACGCCATCGAGCCGGCGCCGGACGTGCTCAGCGTCTTCATCGGAATCAATGACGTCTGGCATGGCCTGCTGCCAGGACGGGAAGGGTGCCCCCTCGAGAGATTCCTTGCCGGATATCGACAGATTCTCTCGGAGTCGCGCGCAGCCAACCCGTCGCTGCGCATTGTGCTCTGTGAGCCTTCGGCCCTGTGGTTGAACGACCCCCCGGACGCCGATGAGCGCCTGCACCCCTACATCGCGGCCGTCCACCAGATCGCCCGGGAGTTCTCGGCTCAGTGCGTCGTACGGCTTCACGAAGCCTTTGCGGCGGCCCGTCGTGCCCGGCCGGAAATCCGCTGGACGACCGACGGGGTCCACCCGACCTCGATCGGACATGCACTGATCGCCCGGACCTGGATGGCCGACGTTTGCGGGCTCTGAGCGGTGCGCTATTTCGTAATCTGATTCCGCAAAGTTGTAATTCTCCCTCGCGCCCCTGGTGTATATTTTCCGATGTCAATCGGATGAACAGGGGAGGTCGGGCGTACCCACACCCGGCGTTCCCGAGCGGTTTTTCACGTCGCCGTGATCGTCACATCCATCTGAAGCTGCCGAGGAGGCGCCGGCCTTGCGGGCAGCGTGCGGAGGGTAAGAATGTTCAGGACCAACTTCCGGCTTGTGTGGGCAGCGATCGGGCCCATCTGCTGTGCTTCAATCGCGTTCGCGCAGTTCGCCAGCATCCGCACCAATCAGGGCGGTGCCGACGCGGAATTGCGCGAGTTCCAGACCACCCTGGGTACGGGGACGCTCAGTAACATCGTCGTTGGAACTGCCAACGGGGCAACCACCGAGCTGGCCACGCGCGCCATCAATTCCGTGACGATTGATAACACGCAGAACCCGCCGGTGATTTCCAACCCATTTCCCACCACCGACCGCAGCAGCGTCGGCATGGTGAAGTTCAACATCAGCTCGCTGCCACCCAGCACTGACACCTCGTTCTGGACACCTCATGCCAAGGTGCAATTCCGGCTGTACGTCCGCAACAACAACAGCATTACCACCGGCCGGCTTTTCGGGCCGAACCCCAGTGACCCGACGCAGGAAGTGAATGCCCGCTTCCGGTTCCGGGCGCTGGACCCTACCAAGGTCTACGGGGACGACAACCCTGCTGCCTTCAATCGCACCGATCGCACGGGCAACGCCTACGTTGCCACGCAGAACAAGTACAACTGGGACGAGAATCTGGTCACGTTCTATAACGCCCCGGGCATCACGCCACACCGCATCGACGCGACGACGGGCAACCTCGTCGAAACCCTGGGTCTGTATGATGACTTCAATTCCGACGTGATTCAGCTTGGGACTCTCACACTTCGTGATTTCCTGCCCTCGGGCGGAACAGCCCTGCCGCAGGGAAGCCCTATCATCTTTGAAGATGATTCGTTGAAGAACCTCATTTTTGCCGCCCAAGCCGCCAACCGCACCCATATCACCCTGATGTTCCACTTCGACAACGATACGAATCTGCATCAGCCCTCGGTGGGTATTAACGGTGTGACCCCCACGAACTTCCTCAACTTCAATTACCTGTTTGTGCCTAAGGAATTGACCACCCAAGTTGCCGGAATCAACAACAGTAATGGCGACTTTTCACCAGAATTGCGGGTTGTTCCCGAGCCAGCGTCGCTGGGATGGATGCTGCTGGGTCTGAGCGCGGCAATGGCACGGCGCCGCCGATCGTAACTCTCGTTAAACCTGCAGTTATCGCAAACCCCATCGTAGCATTGAACCGCCCGTCACGCCCGTCGTGGCGGGCGGCTCTGCGTATCGGCGGATTGCTTTGGTCGATCTCGCAGGGGTTTCGCCAGAAACATCCCCCCGGCACTGAAGATCAGGGACGACGGCACGCGGCCCAGAGGGGGCGTGACTCGATAGACCCCCCCCAAACGAGGGGATTGTCCACCCGGCGATCAGCCGTGCACCAGCGCAACCCAGAAGGCAGACCTTTGAGCCACCCGTCCTCAAACTGCCCCTTTTCTTCGCAGGAAGCAGACATTTCAGAGATTGATCATTTCAAGATACCTCGCCAGCCCGCCAAGGCGTCAGACGCGTTCCGGCGCTGTCCGAGCGCACCGGGTCTGACCTCCTGACGATCGAGCGAGCGGTAGCGGTTCGGAATGTCGCTCTATGACTGCTTTTTTGATTGACGTGTTCGTGACTGCTCCGTAGACTAATCCGGTCATTTCGGGCCAGTTCACGTCGAGGCTCAAGTTTGAGTTGGAAGGGAGATTGAGTGATGCTCAGGTTGTTTACAGGGGTTGCTTTGGGTTTTGCCGTCTGCGTGTCCCCAGCCATGGCCGGCAGGCTTATCGCTGTCGACAGCAGCCGGGCCTACTTTGAACTGGACATGAACACCGGCGCAAAAACCCAGATCGGCACGATCTCGGCCAACGCAGGCACAACCGCCGGTTTTGCCTATGACTCGGCGACAGACACGCTCTGGGTTACTTCAACCAGCAACGATGCCCTGTACACAGTGGATCTGGTCACCGGCAACGCCACACTGGTTGGGGCCTACGGAGATACCGCCGTGGTCATGCACGGTCTGGAGTACAACAACGCCAACGGCAAGCTGTATGGGGTCTCCTCGCATAACAACGGCCTGTACGAGATCAGCAAAACCACGGGCGTTGCGACATTGCTGGGCACATCGGGCCTCACTTCCTTTACGAATCTTGGCTACAACCGTGACAATGACGTGATGTATGCCTCCAATTCCGGCACCGACAGCTTTTACACCATGAATCTCACCAACGGCGCGGTGTCGCTGATCGGTCCGTTGAATGGGCCGACCAATCCGAATGGTCTGGCGTATGATTTCGATAACGGTCGGATGTTCCTGATCGACAATACGACGGACAATCTCTACACCGTTAACCTGACGACCGGTGCGGCGACGCTCGTCGGCTCCACGGGGACGGGCAATCTGCTTGGCTTGGCCTACATTCCCGAGCCATCTTCCTTGGCCCTGCTTGGCGTTGCGGCCGCAAGCCTGCTGCGCCGGCGTACTTGAAGGCGCAGCCCGCAACAAAAGGGTTCTCCACCGTGCCCCGGTCATCATGCCGGGGCCTTTGCTTGTCCGGCTTCAGAAGGGGATTGCCTGCTTCGTTTCTCTGGCACTTCGGTTTTTCCGCGGGGGTGCGTAGGATTCGGGGGTGCTCGTTCCGCTTGGCTCCATGATTCCCACGCACTTTGACACGGTGTGTGAGATCGAGGCCACGGACGATGGTCCGACTGCGGCGGCGGGAGTTCCGGCGCGATGGGTGGTGTGTCTTCTGGCCGACGAACACGACCGGCCCGTTCAGTTGCTGTGCGTGCGAAACCTGCGTGCGTTCCTGCGCCGCAGACTCGCGGCCGGCTCGCAGAACGGCGTGAGCAGGCGCGTGGATTACCGCCAGCTTATCCGGCGGGTGTATTACCGCCGGGTGGACAGCGATCTGGAGGCCGATCTGGCATACCTCCAAGCGGCCCGGTTCCTGTTTCCCGGCGACTTTGAGCGGTTGATCGGGGCCGGCCCGGCATGGTTCCTGCACATCGACCCTGATGCGCCGCACCCCCGATACACACGGACTACCGACCTTTCGGGCCGGCCGGGTGTCCTTCTGGGTCCGCTGCCCGACAAAAGCACCGCCGGCCGGTTGATCGAAAAGCTGGAAGACTGGTTTGACCTGTGTCGGTATCCCCGGGAACTGGCTGCGGCGCCTCACGGAAACCCCTGCGCGTACAAGGAAATGGGTCGCTGCCCGGCTCCCTGCGACGGATCGATCGCTCTGGATGCCTACCGGCAGCTTGTGGCCCTGAGTTTGCAGTTCCTTGCGGATCCTGCCACCTTTCTCCAGAGCCTCGAGGCGCGCATGCATCAGGCCGCCGCGGAATTGCGCTTCGAAACCGCCCAGAAGATTCGCCAGTACATCCAGTCCCTGTCCGTGCTGCAGACCGGGCCTTGGCGATACCTTCGGCCGCTGAGTGAATTCCGTTACATTTCGATCCAACACGGTCCGACCGCCCGAACTGCCAAGGTCTTCCTGCTGACGCCTTGGGGGGCACACGTGTTGCTCGGACTTCGCGGGGAGCCAGGCGATTTTCAGGAGGTGGCGCGGTCGGTGGTCTCCGCCGCCTGCCAGATCCAACCCGGGCCGGCGGATGCGGCCTTGGTCGGGCTGATCAGCCGTCATCTGCTCTCCACCCGCTGCGAAGAGAGCTTCATCCCGCTTGAGAAGTTCGACGCAGCTGCGCTGAAGGCCGGGTGGCTGGCCCTGGGTCAGAGCCGGCTATCGGACGCGGCGCCGGAAGACGGGGTGATCCGCCAGGTGACCCTTCCCTGAAGATTCACGCACCATACCCTGCGTTGCCGATAACCCTTCGTGGCACGCCACGTCGGCGCACCGGAAGAATGTCCGCACCGGGAAATCACTGCCCGTTCCTGAACCGATCGGAACCCCGATGCGTGGAAAACTTCAGCCTCGGCAGGCTCGGGCATGCCCTGGAACATTGTGTGGGCAACTACACCGCCTGCCCCACCTACCTGGAACTGCTGATCGAACGACGCGCCCGTCGACGGCAGGCGGCCGAGCGGAACGGCGCCGATGCAAGGAAAGTCGTCCAAATCAGCATCCGCGGCAAAGTCGTCCCGAGCCGATCCGCCGGTGCTCCGGAGACTGCTGTCGCACCTGGCCTCTGAGCGCGGCCTGGCGCAGAACTCGCTGAAAGCCTACCGCACCGACCTCACCGCGCTGGCAGAGCACCTTGCCAGCCGGGCACGTTCCCTCGAGAGCGCCGACGCGGCCGACTTCGCCAGCTACCTTCGGGAGCAGACCCGGCTGGGCCGGTCCACCCGCACGCTTGCGCGTCGGGTTGCGGCGATCCGCACGTTGCTTCGATTTCTCCGCGACGAGGGGCGCGACGTGGAGCCGATTCTGCAGCAACTGGAACGACCGAAGCCCGAGCGACCGCTTCCCAATGTCCTGAGCCGGTCGCACGTCAATCAGCTTCTGTCAGCGCCCGACCCGAAGTCGCCCCTCTTCCGGCGCGATGTCGCAATTCTTGAAATGCTGTATGCCTGCGGTCTGCGGGCCAGCGAACTGTGCCGGATGCGGGTCGCCGATGCGAACCTGCAGGTCGGATGCGTTCGGGTGTACGGAAAAGGGGCGCGGGAACGCATCGTGCCTATGGGACGGGCCGCAGTGGAGGCGCTTCGACTGTACCTGGAGCAGAGCCGTCCGGCCCTGAATCGGCGCAATTCCGACCTTCTGTTTCTCTCTCGAACCGGGCAGCCGCTGGACCGGATCGCGCTGTGGCAGCTGGTGGATCGATATGCCAGAAAAGCCGGGCTTTATGACCGCGGCGTCTCACCCCACACGCTGCGGCATTGTTTTGCCAGCCACCTGCTGAGCGGCGGAGCCGATCTGCGCGTGGTGCAGGAGCTGCTTGGGCACGCCGATGTCGCCACCACGCAGGTGTACACCCACGTGGACGCAGACCGGATCCGGGCCGTGCACCGGAAATACCACCCCCGCGCCTGATCAGGCGGCGCAGCGGGGCATTCGCTGGTTCTGGAGGCACAGAGCCAGGAAAATATGCCGCAATCGGTCGATCGACGCGGTCTGCAGGAACTCATCCGTCAAATCGAGGGGAAACCGCGTCGGATAGGCACGAAACTGCTCCGTCAGCGTGGCACGGTCCATCGCGTTGATGAGGCTTACCAGTTCTTCGAGCTGTTCGCTGCCGAGCATGTTGGCTCCCGTTGCATCTACGTCAGACGCCGCCGGACGGTTCGACTTTCCCCCGATCGCGCCCTTCACCACAGAATGTTCAGGATCTGCCCTCTACGCGCCATATCGGGTTGAACGCGGATAAGCTTTACTCGCAGCGCGCGTGGGGGTGTCGGCGGGGGAAGCGGCTGTTCCCACGGAAGGGTCTTCCACGGCGGCTGTACCGGAGAATCTTCGCAGGCAGCGGATTCCGGTTGCACTGGTGGGGCAGAATTCGCGCCCCAGAAAG